>CALFYN010000967.1 GCA_937952345.1 uncultured Acidobacteriota bacterium | reverse complement strand
AATGTCGATGGGGGCGGCCAATCCCTGGTTGAGGACAGCATCCACCATGGAGCCGGTCTGGAAGAAAATGCTCAATTCCGGGCACTCCTGCGCCAGGCGGGTGCGGAGCCGGTTCATATATTCGAAACTGCTGACTTTGCGCTCCGGCTTGAGGCTGACCTGAACGAACGCGGTATGCATGGCGGAGTTGCTGGTGTAGATGGACGACATGCCGGGCGTCACGCCGACGTTCGAGACGATGGTGTCCAGTTCATTTGCGGGAATGACGTGACGAATCGCGGTCTCCACTTTGGCCGCTTCAGCTTCGGTAACAGCGAGCCGCGTACCGGACGGGGCCTTCAGATTCACGACAAACTGGCCGGCATCGGACATCGGGAAGAACGCCATGCCGATACCGTAGGTCTGGGTAAGCGAATACGCAAAGCCCACCAGGAAAAGCAGCAATGTGAACTTCGGATAACGAATGGTTTGAACGGCGACCGCTGTGTAGCCCTCCAGGGCTTTGGCAAAGAGCCGGTTGAACCCGATGTTGAACATTGCGCCGAAACTCAGTTTGCGCATGGCGGCTTCCAGCCCCGGCTGGTGGTGCGGCTTGAGAAACCGTGCACAGAACAGCGGCACAACCGTCATCGCCACCACATAGGAGGCGAACAGCGATATGACGACAGCCAGAGCCAGCGCCGTGAACAGGAACTTGCTCACGCCATAGAGGAAGGTGACCGGGAAGAAAACAATCGCCGTGGTGAGTGTCGCGGCAAGCACGGGTAGCGCGACTTCCTGCCCTCCGCGCTCGGCGGCCTGTTTGGCGGGCGCGCCCATTTCCAGATGCCGGTAGATGTTCTCCAGCACCACCACAGAATTGTCGATGAGGCGGGAGAACGCCAGAGCCAGTCCGCCGAGCACCATGGTGTTGATGGTGCTGCCGCCGAAGAAGAGAACCAGGAAGGTAGCCAGCGCCGAGAGCGGGATGGAAAACAGCACCGCCACCGTGGCCCGCATGCTGCCGAGAAACACCAGAATCATGACCGAGGTGAGGACCAGGCCGATGGCGCCTTCATGCAGCAGATTCTGGATGGCGGTGCGGATGAAGCGCGACTGGTCGAACACCACGCGTGTGGAAAACGACGCGGGCACATCCAGCAGGTCTCCCACCACGCGCCGCACGCCATCGACGACGCTCAATGTATTGCTGTCGCCGCCCTGCTTCAACACCGGCAGATAGACGGAGCGAACACCGTCGACGCGGACAATACTTGTTTGGATCTGCTGCGCGTCTTTCGCCACGCCGATATCGGCAATGCGCACCGGAGCCCCGTTGGCCATCTTCACCGGCAGTTCGTTAATCTCTTCAATGGTGTCGAGCTGGCTGTTGGTGTAGATGGAGTAGTCACGAGGGCCGATCTGCAAATCGCCGGCGGGGATAATCAGGTTCGAATCGTTGACGGCCCGCACTACGTCCATCGGGCTCAATTGGTAGGCCTCCAGTTTCAGCGGGTCGGCATAGACCATGATTTGCCGGTAGAGGCCGCCGAAGGGCTGCGGAATACTGGAGCCGGGGATGGTGGCAATCTGGTTGCGGACCACGTACTGGCCCAAGTCGCGGATTTGCGTCTGCGTCATCCCCTCGCCTTTCAAAGTGACGAGGCACACGGGAAGACTGGAGGCATCGAACTTCAGCACCACTGGAGGCAAGGTGCCCTGCGGCAAGCGCCGCAGGTTGGCCACCGACAGATTGGAGATGGAGGATAGGGCAACGTCGGCATTGGAGCCCGGCTGAAAATAGACCTTGATCAAACTCACGCCGGGCAACGATCGGGATTCAATGTGTTCGACATTACTCGCCAGCGTGAAGAAGCGTTCATATCGTGACGTGATATCCGCCTCAATCTGTTCAGGGGGCATGCCGTTGAAGAATGTGGCTACGACGACGACCGGGATGTTCATGTTCGGGAACATGTCGACAGGCATCTGCACGACAGCACTCCCGCCCACCACCAGCACGACGAGGCAAACCACAATGATGAAATAAGGATTCTGAATAGCGAACTTCGACACTACTTCTGACCTCGAAGCGGAGCAATCACGGTTTCCTTGGGTTCTACGTGCTGGCCGATTTTCAGTTGATCGCGGCGTCCGATGATCACCAGGTCGCCACGTGCCAGGCCGGCGCGCACCTCCAATTGATCAGCGTCCTCCAGACCCAAAGTGACGCGGCGGCGTTCCACGGTCTTGCCGGTGGTTACCACCATCACCGAAGAATCGTTGGCTGTGCGGTCCACGGCGAGAACTGGCACGCTCAGCACATGGCGAGGCTCACGCAGGCTGATGACGGCTTCGGCAAACATTCCGGGCACCAGCAAATCATGCGGATTCGGGACATCCACTTCGGTTTCCATGGTGCGCGTGGAAGGAACCACACGCTGGGAGAAGCGGGCCACGCGGCCGTGAAACTCACGGTCGAGCGAAGGAACACGCACCCGCACGGAGGCGCCCTGACGGACCTGGCTGACCGCGGATTCGGGAACGGGGAGCATCAGGCGGAGCATGCGCATATCCGAGATGCGCACCACGGGAAGGGCCTGCGTATGCGATGAGGTTCCGGCCTGTATCATCGCTCCGTTGTCGATGAACCGTTTGGTGACGACGCCGGCGAAGGGCGCTGTGACCTGCAGGTAGGATTGCAGCGTGTGCGCTTTGCGGGCTTCGGCTTCGCTCACCTCAACCGACTTCGTCGCGGAGGCCAAGGCGGATTTGGCAGTGGTGATCTGCGCTTCCGCCACCAGATCGCGATTGCGTGAGTCGTCGACTTCCTGCTGCGCGACCAGGCCCGGCTTGCTCTTGGCAACGGCGGCAATGCGCTCGGCGGTAAGATGCATCATTTTGTGGGCCGTTTCGGCCCGTTCCACCTCGGTCTTGGCGCGCTGCACTTCCGCTTTGGCCCGCTCGATGGCGGCGTTAGCCTTGACGATTTCATCTCCCATTTCGGGAACTTCGAGTTCGGCGAGCAATTGCCCGGCCTTGACCTTATCACCGACGTCGACATGAACCGTCTTGATGTAGCCGGAAACCTTGGCCATGACGTCCACTTCCTGATAGGGAGCGAACTCCGCGGTCAACACCAGATCGTCGGACATCAGGTTCATATCAGCCCGGGCGACGGCAACCGTCACCTGCCTGGCAGGGGAGGCGGTAACGACAGAGGGAGTATTGTTTTTTCCGCACCCCGCGCAAAAAAGGAGCGCGGCAAGAGAGGACATCCACATTCGCATGCTTCCTAACAAACTATCACGGCTTCCCCGAAGTTGCGGGCGTGATACACTCACCTTGTCCCAGGTGCATCATGCGATTACGGCTACTCTCCACCCTGTTGTCTATCTCCGCCGCGGCATGCGCGGAAACCCTTGTTTTACGGAACTTTACGCTGATTGACGGCTCTGGCCGGACGCCGGTTCCGAACGCTGCGATGGTCATTGTCGACGGGCGCATCCAATCGGTTGACTCCAAAGATAAGATTAAAGAACCTAAAGATTCCAGGATCCTGGATCTCGGCGGCAAGTATGTGATGCCCGGAATCATCAACTTACACGGCCATCTGGGAAATGTTATCGATTTGACGCAGGATCCCAAGAACTTCACCAAGGCGAATGTGGAAGCCCAATTGAAGACCTATGCACAATACGGCGTGACCGCTGTGCTGAGCATGGGGAGCGATCAGCCGCTGATCTATGATCTGCGGGCGGCGCAACGCAAAGGGCGGCCGGCTATGGCTCGTATCTTCACCGCGGGCAAGGGTTTCACGGGTCCCGCGGGCTATCCCACCTCAGCCCCGGGGATGAAGGGGATACCGTACGAGATCTCCAGTCCCGCCGAGGTGCAGAAGGCGATGGACGAACTGGCGCCGCACAATCCCGATTTCGTCAAGATCTGGGTGGACGATCACCTGGGGAAGGAAAAGAAAATACCGACGGAGATTTCGGCGGCGATCATTGCGGCGGCGAAGAAGAAGGGGCTCCGTACGTGCGCCCACATCTTCTATTACTCCGACGCCAAGGCGCTGGCCGAACGCGGGCTCTACGCCTGCGCCCACAGCGTCCGTGACCGTGAGGTGGACGACGCTTTGATCCAGATCATGAAGAAAAACGGCACCTGGCAGTTGGGCACACTGGTGC
>CALFYN010000966.1 GCA_937952345.1 uncultured Acidobacteriota bacterium | reverse complement strand
GATGAGATCTTCAGGCGACGGCACCGCCACCAGCAACCTGCCCCCGGTCCGCAGCACGCGCCGGAATTCGGAGGCATTTCTTCGCGCCGTAATCGTCATCACTCGCGTGAAAGATCCGTCGGCATAAGGAATAAATCGATCGGCATTCGCCACAATCCACTCACATTGGGGATACCGCTTCGCGGCTGCGTGCACCGCCGCAATCGAAATATCCACGCCATGGCCGGCAAATCCGTCGCGCGCGGCCAGACTCCCCAAGTAGAACCCATCGCCGCAACCCGCATCCAATACCTCGTCTCCGGCACTCGCCCCCAGCATTTCCCCGATCGCGGAAAGTAACGGCCCGCTCACGCCGCGATCGTGCATCCGCCGCCGCGCCTCGACCGCCTTGGCCGCATCGCCCGGTTCCTTCGATCGCCGCTCCTGCGGCTGCAGCAGATTCACATAGCCGCTCCGCGCCACGTCGAAGGAATGGCCGCGCGAGCAGCGCAGCACACGCCCATCCCGCGCCAGCGCTACGTGGCAATCCCGCACCGTACATTGCAGCATTCCTTCCGCCATGTATTCTCATTGTCGCAGTGCAGCCATTCGGTCTGGTTCCCAGGTAGGGACTCGTGATGACCTGCGGAAATTGGCGTAGCTGAAGTTCCTTATGTGTCGCGTTTGCCCCCGAATAACGAGACGGGTCTGGATTGCCGGTCGAGCTGTTCCTGGGTGGGGAAGACTCGGAGTTTCTCGCCCACCATCAGAACCGCCGCACCGGCGCTAAAAACCAAGACAAGAGCGCTGCCCAGCGCCATCCTGTCGTACTCTTTGGTCGCTTGATGGTGTGCCAGAGCCGCCGCGCCCTCACTCACGGAACCTACTTTCGGGCCTCGTTCGGGCCGTGGCCACAATCCCGTCCGCACAACGGTAAAATACCAAACCACAAGGCCCAGTAAGCCTCCCAAGCCGGTCGCCATGATCCTTCTTGCCACTTCGCTTGTACTCTGTTTTCCGAACGCTGCCATTATACACGGCCCAAGCCTGAGTGGCCGCCCCCGGGCCGCTAGCCCGCTAGCTACGCGCTTGCATTACACTAGACCCTGATGTCTTCTCCATCCGCCACTTTCACCCGCCGCGCCGCGCTGGCACAGGCGGCCACCGGTGTTGTCCTCGCGCAGAATGCCTCCCCGGCCAAGGTCGGTCTGATCGGAAATGGCAATCGCGGCACCGCGCACCTGGCCGCTTATCTCAAAATGCCGGAAATCAAAGTCACCGCGCTCAGCGACCTGGACAGCGCGCGCATGGACACCTACAACGCCAAACTTGGCGGCGGCGCCACGAAGTACGTCGATTGGCGCGAACTCATCCGCGACAAGAACGTGGAAGTCGTCGCCATCGCCACGCCGAATTTTCTGCATCCGGAGATGGCCATCGCCGCGCTTCGCGCCGGCAAGCATGTGCTGCTCGAAAAGCCCATCGCCATTAATTACCAACTGGCGAAGCAGATCGAGGCCGAAGCCCGCAAGAGCGGCAAAGTATTCGCCGTCGGCATGCAGCGCCGTTACCGCACTACCGACGCGCATGTGCAGCAACTCGTCGATAGCGGCATCATCGGCGCGGTGCGTTTCATCAATATCTCGGAATACCGCGGCGACTGGAGCCCGCGCGGCTGGCACTACAAAGATCCCAAATCCGGGCGCACCGCGAACTGGCGGTTTCTCAAGTCCGCGGCCGGGTCAACCGAACTCGAATTCTCCGTACACGCCTTCTCACAGGTGGTGCAGTTGGTGAAGTCGCCGCTGGCACGCTGTCTCGCCTCGGGCGGCATCATGCACTACAAGGATCACGAAACGCGCGATGTGTGCGAAGGCATTATCGACTTCGATAACGGCGTCCGCTTCACCTACACCTTCTGCCTGTTCGCGCAAGGCACGCCCGGCCGAACGGTCATCGTTGGGGACAAAGGTGTATTGCGCTATGGCGAAGACGGCGCCATCCTGCTCGATACTCCCGGCGCGAAAGGCAAGACGCCGCCTCCGCTCACGGGTCACGGCGGCGAGCCGGCCGAAGTGCTGATGTACAAGGAATTCCTCGCGGCCATCCACGAGAGGCGGCAATCGGTGTTGAGCGCTGCTGCCGCCATGGACGCAGCCAAGATCGCATGGGCGATGGAGATCGCCACGGTGGAAAGCCGCATCGTCACAGCCAAAGATTTCGCCTGATGCCTTTAAGGCTTTTTCTCCACTTCGCCCTTGCGGCGTAGCGTCGGAGCTTTGCGGACAGGCTTGGCGGCTTCCTTGGCTTCCACGGCTTTTTTCTCGGCGCGTTCGGCGGGCGTCATCATCTCCTCGCGCTCTTTCTTCTCGCGCTGGTCTTTGGTGAGCACGTCGCGAGTGCGATCCTTGGAATCCGTTTCGGCCAGTTCCATGCTGACGGCTGTGTTCTCGATGGCGTTGGCCAGCACATCCTCGTAGCGCGAGTAATCGCGCGTCTTGGTGGCCTTGAACTGCTCCAGTTTCGCCATGAAATCCTTCTCCGCCTTGGCCACTTCGGTGGCCCCGATATCAATGGCGATCTTGCGGCGCAGGGCATCGTCGGAAACCGTGTCGATGGCCTCGATGATCTTGTTGTATTCGTCCAGTGCTTCGTGAATCATCGCAGAGCGCCCCGGCCTGTCCTTGCTGAGAAACTGCTCCACCATGGCGATGCGCTGCTTGGCGAACTTGACGTATAGCTTCAGCCGGTCGTTGGGCTCCTGCGCCTCACGCACCTGATCCACTTCGTCCGCGGTGAGAAAGTCTTTCTGCGCGGCGCAGGGCAGGGCGAGCAACGTGATGAGGAACAGCAGCCTCATACTACATAGCTACTCGATTTTTCGCGCCACCGGCAGCCGCACGATCGGGCGTGACCCGCGCCGCGCCACTTCGTCGAATCCCGCTGCCGTGAATGCCGCCAGCGTACCCGTCCAGGCAAAGGCATCGGGCATGTGCCCCTTCCCAGTTGCGACGGGATAGCCCTCCACCAGATGTCCGCCCTGTTGTTTCACGAAACGCGCCGCGGCTTTCAATAATTCCACCGAAATTCCCTTGCGGCGCCAATCCTTTCTCACAAACAGGCACGTGACCGCCCACACCGGCCGGCCGTCCAGCGGTTTCAGCGAACGCGACCGTTGCAGAACGGGAAACGTCTCACGCGGAGCGACGGCGCACCAGCCTACGGGTTCCTCCCCGCTGTAGGCGAGAATGCCTGGAGCCGGGCCAGCCTTCACGATGTCCCGAAACGCACGCTTGTTGGCCTCCCCTTTGCCGGCCGTCCATGGCGAACGGGGCAACCGCCACCACATGCACCAGCAACCGCCGCACGCGCCGCGTTCGCCAAAAAGCCGCTCCAGATCCGGCCAGCGCTCAGGTGTCAGAGGCTCGAATTTCATCCGTAATGGCAAGCGTGTCATACTGGCCCTAATGTCGCAACTCGCCCCCAGTAGAGTCACGTTCGATGCCATTGTGGTTGGTTCCGGAGCAACCGGAGGCTGGGCCGCCAAGAAGCTCAGCGAAGGAGGCATGCGCGTTGCTCTGCTCGAAGCCGGGCCGAAGATCACGCAAGCCGATTTCACGGAGCACAAGACGTCGTGGCAACTGCCCTATCTTGGGATGTCGCCGAAGGTGATTCAGGATCGTCCCATTCAGGGGCGCTGCTACGCCTGCACGGAATACAACTACAAATGGTTCGTCAACGACACGGAAAACCCCTACGTGCAGGACAAACCCTTCATGTGGATCCGGCAGCGCGTCCTCGGCGGGCGTTCGCTGAGTTGGGGACGCCAGAGCTATCGCCACGGCAACATCGATTTCAAGGCCGCTTCGCGCGACGGCTACGATGTCGATTGGCCCATCTCCTACGAAGACCTCGTGTCCTATTACGAGGAAGTGGAGAAGTATGTCGGCATCAGCGGGATGGCGGAAGGTCTGGAACAATTGCCGGACAGTGTGTTTTTGCCCCCGATGGATATGACCTGCGGGGAATTGGCGCTGCGGCAGGCCGCCAAGTCCAAGCTCGGCCGCACTGTGACCATCGGGCGCACGGCCATTCTCACCAAGGCGCACAACGGCCGCGCGGCCTGCCATTATTGCGGACCCTGCGAACGCGGCTGTGTCACGAATTCCTATTTCTCCAGCCCCTTCACCA
>CALFYN010000965.1 GCA_937952345.1 uncultured Acidobacteriota bacterium | reverse complement strand
CATCGCCGCCGATCATGCGCGCGCCACATCATTCCTCATTCACGATGGCGTTCTCCCGTCCAACGAAGGCCGCGGCTATGTCCTCCGCAAAATCATGCGCCGCGCCATGCGCAACGCCCGTATGGTCGGCATGGAGGAGCCGTTCCTCTACAAACTCACCGGATTCGTCGCCGAATGGATGAAGCCCGCCTATCCCGAATTGATGGATAGCATCCAGCGCGTCGCCCGCGTCGTCAAGGACGAGGAGCACCGCTACGCCACCACCTTCCAGGTCGCCGAAAAAGTCTTCCACGACGAAGCCAAATCCGCCCAGGGTGGCGTCTTGCCCGGACCCGCCGCCTTCAAGTTGTACGATACCTACGGACTCGCCCTCGACGAAATGCAGGAGATGGCGCGCGAACGTGGCCTTCAAGTCGACCTCGACGGCTTCGAGCACGCCATGGAACAGCAGCGCCAGCGCGCCCGCGCCAGTTGGAAAGGCGCTGAAAAAGCCCAGGTCGCTCCCGCCTATCAAACGCTCCTCGAAAAAGGACGCACCAAGTTCCTCGGCTACGAATCGCTCCACAGCACGGCCTCCGTCGTCATCGGCCTGCTTAACGCCAACAAGCAACTCGTCGAGATCCTCGAACCCGGCCAGTCCGGCGAACTCGTCCTCGACCGCACCCCCTTCTATGCCGAGTCCGGCGGCCAGGTCGGCGACAGCGGTTCACTCTTCCATGGCGAAGACAGGATCGCCACCGTCGAAAATACCTACCCCGCCGTGCCCGGATTGTCCGTCCACAAAATCACCGCCCACTCCGCCATTGCCCTCGGCGATGCCGTCGATTGCCAGGTCGAGCAAAGCTCCCGTGCCTCCACCATGCGCAATCACACCGCCACCCACTTGCTCCACGCCGCTCTCCGCTCCGTGCTCGGCACCCACGTCAAGCAGGCCGGCAGCGTCGTCGAACCGTCCCGCCTCCGCTTCGATTTCTCCCACTACACCGCCATGGATCCCGAAGAGATCGCCCAGGTCGAGCGTCTCGCCAACGAGCAGATCCTCCGCAACCGCGCCGTCGAAACCAACCTCATGGGGCTCGACGACGCCCTCAAGACCGGAGCCATGGCCCTATTCGGAGAAAAGTACGGCGACAACGTCCGCGTCGTCACCGTCGGCGACTTCAGCCGCGAACTCTGCGGCGGCACCCACGTCGGCCGCACCGGCGATATCGGCCTCTGCAAAATCGTCTACGAAGGCAGCATCTCCGCCGGCGTCCGCCGCATCGAAGCCGTCACCGGCGAAGCCGCCCTCGAGCGTTTCCGCTCTGCTTCCGAATCGCTCGCCCGTGTCACCTCCGCCCTCCGCACATCTGAGGCCGACTTGTTCGAACAGGTCGACCGCATGCTCTCCCACCAGAAAACGCTCGAAAAACAAATCGAGCAGTTGAAGGGCAAACTCGCCCAATCCCAAATCGGCGACCTCGAAGCCCTCTCCCGCGAAGTGAAAGGCGTCCGCGTTCTCGCCGCTCGCCTCGATGGCTTCGATCGCACACAACTGCGCAACCTCGCCGATTCCTTGCGCAACAAGTGGCACACCGCCGTCGTGGTCCTGGCCAGCGCCGACGACAGTTCCATCGCACTGATCTCCGCCGTCACCAAGGATCTTGCCGGAAAGGTGCACGCCGGCAAACTCGTCAGCGGCCTGTCCCAGGCCATCGGCGGCAAAGGCGGCGGCCGTCCCGATCTCGCCGAAGGCGGTGGCAAGGACACCGCCGCGCTCGAAGGCGCTCTCAGCAAAATCTACTCCAGCGTGGAAGGAATGCTCTAAGTGGCGGACGTGGTCATTGTCGGAGCGGGGCCCACGGGCCTCGCCTGCGGCATTGAATTGAAGAAGCGTGGCCTCCACGCCGTGCTGATTGAAAAGGGCTGTCTCACCAACTCCCTCTACAATTACCCCACCAACATGACATTCTTCACCACGCCGGAATTGCTCGAAATCGGCGGCATTCCCATGACCTCGCTCAACGAAAAGCCCAACCGCACCGAAGCCCTCAAATACTACCGCCGCGTCGCCGACTACTATCAGCTCGACATCCGCCAGTATGAAAAGGTGCTCCGCATGGACGGCGGCGACGGCGCTTTCACCGTCCACTCCATGGACCGCTTCGGCAAGGCCCAGGCCCACCCCGCCAAAAAGATCATCCTCGCCATGGGTTATTACGATATCCCCAACAAATTAAATATCCCCGGCGGCGATCTCGAAAAAGTAATTCATTACTACCGCGAGCCCCATCCCTACTACGGCTTGGAAGTGGCTGTGATCGGAGCCAAAAACTCCGCCGCCATCGCCGCCCTCGAACTGTTCTGGACCGGAGCCAAGGTCACCCTCATCCACCGCGGCGAACGCATCTCCGATTCCGTCAAGTATTGGATCAAGCCCAACATCGAAAACCGCATCAAGTGCGGCGAAGTCAAAGCCTATTTCCAATCGAGCGTCAAAGCCGTCTACGCCGATGCCATCGACGTCGAAACACCCACCGGCGTCGTGCGCCTCAAAAACGATTTCGTCTTCGCCATGACCGGCTACCGCCCCGACTTCGAATTCATGGGCGCCCACGGCATCCGTCTCGATGAGGCAACACAGAAGCCGCGCACCAACCCCGATACCCTCGAAAGCGACGTCAAAGGAATCTACCTCGCCGGCGTCGTCGTCGCGGGCGTCCACACCAACGAAATCTTCATCGAAAACGGCCGCTTCCACGGCGCCATGATCGCCGATTCCATCGCCGCCTCCCTCGC
>CALFYN010000964.1 GCA_937952345.1 uncultured Acidobacteriota bacterium | reverse complement strand
TGATGCGGAGCACGATGAAGAGAGCTGCGAAATCGAAGACTGCCAGGTCTGCATGCGGCTGACGATTCCTCAACATGTCGACAGCCACGGCACGAAGCTGGAGGATGAAGCCGGCATTGGCGAATACGAATCGTTAGGCGGCTGAGGCACACCACGCCGTTGGAGATTATCGCGTCTCGCTGACGCGTCTATATGGAACCACACTCATCCCAGGCAATCCTTGGCCTCAGTGCGCCATGGGTTGCCACTCTCATTTTTGTCACTGTCTACGCACTTGTCATTTCCGAAAAAATCAACCGGGCGATACTTGCGCTACTAGGCGCGGGGTTGCTGATCCTGAGCGGCGTGCTCACGCAGGAAGCGGCGCTGCGCGGGGTGGATTTCAACACAATCGGACTGCTTCTGGGCATGATGGTGATTGTCAATATCACAAGCAAGAGCGGCGTGTTTCAGTACGTCGCCATCTGGTCGGCAAAGAAGGTAGACGCGCGTCCGATGGGCGTGCTGATCATGCTTTCGCTGGTGACGGCGGTATTTTCGGCGTTTCTGGACAATGTCACCACGGTATTACTGATTGTGCCGGTGACATTATTGATTACAGAAGAATTGAAGGTAGCTCCGTTTCCGTTTCTGGTGGCGGAGATCCTCAGTTCGAATATCGGCGGGACGGCGACGCTGATCGGCGATCCGCCGAACATCATGATCGGATCGGCGGTGGGGCTGACGTTCAACCAGTTTGTGACGAACCTGGCACCGGTGGTCGTGGTTGTGGAGGCGTTAACGGTGGTGATTTTCGCCTATCTGTGGCGGAAGCATCTGGTGACGACGGAACAGGCGCGGCAGCGGGTGATGCGCTTCAACGAACGGGAGGCCATCAAAGACACGCGACTATTGAAGCAGGCGCTTTCGGTGATCGCGCTGGTGATCCTGGGGTTCGTGCTGGCCCATTCCTTGCACATTCAGCCGGCGACGATTGCCATCTTCGGGGCGGCGGTGCTGTTGCTGCTGGACAACATCCGGCTGGATGCGGAACATCAGAGCAAGAACGTGCATGGCGCGTTCGCCGAGGCGGAATGGGTGACTCTGATTTTCTTTGTCGGGTTGTTTATTCTGGTGCACGGGTTGGAGTCTGCCGGTGTCATACGGTGGATGGCACAGAAACTGCTGGCTGCGACGGGCGGCGACTTCAAGGTTACGGCGATCGCGATTCTGTGGTCGTCGGCAGTTCTTTCCGCATTTATCGACAATATTCCGTTTGTGGCGACGATGATTCCGATGATCAAGTCGATGGGGCCGGCGTTTGGCGGGGACCAGGCGTTGCTGCCTTTGTGGTGGGCGCTGTCGCTAGGGGCGTGCTTAGGCGGGAATGGAACGCTGATCGGCGCTTCGGCGAATCTGGTGGTGGCAGGGTTAGCGGAGCGGGCGGGGCATCCGATTCGGTTTGTGCCGTACATGAAGGCGTGCTTCCTGCTGATGTTGCTGTCGATCGCCCTGTCGCACGTGTATCTGTATTTTCGATTTCTGTAGACGCGATTTTTCTTGGGCTGGTTGCAGTTCCGGTCTATACTGAACGGAGCGAAAAGGAGATGTTTCCATGACCGATTCTCATGGTTCTGGGAAGAGCTTCGAGGCCCCAGCCTTCGGCGCACATGAAAGTTGCACCGATGAAGACTGTCAGGTGTGCATGCGATTGACCATACCGCAGCATGTGGACAGTCAGGGAAGTAAACTGGAGGATATCGCCGGCGCCGGCGACTATGAGGTGCTGGGCGGTTGAACAACGATAGCAATGACTGTCAGCACAATCATGAATTCCAACCCCGTGACGATTCCCATCACGGAGACGTTTGGCGGCGCTTTGAGACTGATGCTGGAGCGCAAGGTACGCGTTCTGCCCGTGGTAGACGCCAATGGCGTCTACAAAGGCATCTTCGATTTCCATGATGTATGGAAGATGCTGCTGCCGAAGGCGGCGATGCTGGGGATGAGTTCCCTGACGGACCTTTCGTTCGTTTCCGACGCGCAGGATATCTTGCGGGAGAAACTGGCGGAGGCCGGTGAAAGGCCTGTGGGCGAATTTCTTGATGTGCCCGTAGCGCCCGTTCATCCCGAAACCCCGGTAAAGGAAGCCATGTTGCTTTTCTACCAACATGACGGAGACATCCCAGTGGTGGAGAAGAAGACGAAGCGCCTGGTGGGCATCGTTTCGCCCTGGGAGATCCTGGACGCGCTGCGGTAAAATCCTTACTTGTGGCTTTATAGCAAAAGTTGAGCAACTATCTGAAATGAATCATTCCCCCGCCGGTCAGGCGATATTTGGCTGGAGCGCCGCCTGGATCGCCTCACTCGTTTTCATAGCGGTTTACGCGCTGGTAATCTCCGAGAAAATCAACCGAGCGATACTCGCTCTTCTAGGCGCGGGACTGATGATCCTGTGCGGAGTGTTGACACAGGAAGCGGCGATCCGCGGTGTGGATTTCAACACGATCGGGCTGCTGCTGGGGATGATGGTGATTGTCGCCATTACCGGCAAGAGCGGCGTGTTTCAATACGTGGCCATCTGGTCGGCGAAGAAGGTGAACGCGCAACCGGTGGGCGTGATGATCATGCTGAGCCTGGTGACGGCGGTGTTTTCGGCGCTGCTGGACAATGTAACCACGGTGCTGCTGATCGTGCCGGTGACGTTGCTGATCACGGAAGAACTGAAGGTTCCGGCGTATCCGTATCTGCTGGCGGAGATCCTCTGTTCGAACATTGGGGGAACGGCGACGCTGATTGGCGATCCGCCGAACATCATGATCGGTTCTGCGGTGGGCATCCCATTCAACGACTTCGTGATTAATCTCGCGCCTGTGGTGGTGGTGATTCTGTTGCTGACGGTGGTGATTTTCCACTTCGTCTGGGGGAAGGAACTGGTTACTTCGGAGAAGGCGCGGCAACGAGTGATGAGCTTTCATGAACGGGAAGCAATCAAGGATCCGCGATTGCTGAAGCAGGCGCTGTTTGTGTTGTTCTGCGTGATAGGCGGATTTGTGATGGCGCATTCGGCGCACATCGAACCGGCGACGATTGCCATGTTTGGCGCGGCATTGCTGCTGCTGCTGGACAACTTCCACCGCCCCGCGGAAGAGCAATCGCACAACGTGCATCACTCGTTTGGGGAAGCGGAGTGGGTGACGCTGATGTTCTTCCTGGGGCTGTTCATCCTGGTACATGGGCTGGAATCGGCGGGTGTGATTCAGTGGATGGCGCAGCAGTTGCTGAATGCGACGGGCGGCGACTTCAAAGTGACGGCGATTGCGATCTTGTGGGGATCGGCGATACTTTCGGCGTTCATCGACAACATTCCCTTTGTGGCGACGATGATCCCGATGATCAAGTCGATGGCTCCGACGTTTGGCGGCGATCAGGCGTTGATGCCGCTGTGGTGGGCGCTGTCGCTGGGCGCCTGTTTAGGCGGGAACGGGACGTTGATTGGGGCATCGGCGAATCTGGTGGTGGCGGGGATTGCAGAGCGTGCCGGACAACCGGTGCGATTCATGCAATTCATGAAGTCGAGTTTTCTACTGATGCTGATGTCGATCGCCATCAGCCATGTGTACATCTACCTGCGTTATCTGTAGGGGCTATTCTTCGAGAACCTTGCGGAAGCCTTCGGTCGCGTGGCGCTTGCCGGCGGCATCGATGGCGAGGACTTCCGCGCCTTCGGCACGGGCGATGGCGATGCCTTGTTCGGGGCCAAGGATGAAGACCACCTTGGCGAGGACGACGGCTTTTTCCGCTTCAGGAGCGAGAATACTGACGGACTGGCAGGCCATGGCGGGGTAGCCCGTGCGGACATCGATGATGTGATGGTAGCGGACTCCGTCGACGATGCGGAAGCGTTCATAGTCGCCGGAAGTGACAAGCACGCCTTTGGTGAGGCGGACACGGCCGAGCAGCGTGCCGCGCGGTTCGCGGGGGTGCTGGATGCCGAGATTCCAGGGGTGGCCCTGCTTGTTTCCGGAAACGCGGATGTCGCCGCCGCCATCGACGAGGTAATCGCGGAAGCCGGCTTGATCGAGGACGTGAGCCGCACGGTCGACGGCGTAGCCTTTGGCGATGCCGCCGAGGCCGATGCTCATTTCCGGGCGCGGGAGGAAGACGCG
Source organism: uncultured Acidobacteriota bacterium (assembly GCA_937952345.1). Classification (GTDB taxonomy): domain Bacteria; phylum Acidobacteriota; class Terriglobia; order Bryobacterales; family Bryobacteraceae; genus CADEFT01. Next base: position 24,400 of record CALFYN010000964.1, on the reverse strand, counting down.
GTTGCCGTCGATCTGGAGGGCCCGGTAGTCGACGTTGCGGCGGGCCTTTTCGACGTCCTGTTTGGCGGGGACGGTGAAGGTGTCGTCGAAGTGCCAGATGCGGCCCATGCCGCGCCAGGTGATATCGAAGGCGCCGTGGCTGATTTCGGAATAGCGGATGGAGCGCTGCAGCATGGCGCGCAGTTCCTGGGGGACTTCGACGGGATGCTTGCCCGCGTTCTGGTTGACCTGGGAGATGGGGGAATCGGGCTTCCATTCGCTCATGAGGCGGTCAATGCGTTCGAGTTCGGAGAAGGCGGCATCGATGGCTTGTTGAGCGGCGGGGGCGTTGCCGTGGTGGATGACTTCGATGCCCCAGACGGTGCCCATGAGCGGGCGCTGGATTTTGATGGAAGCGTCCTGTTGGGTGGGAGGGTTCGAGAGGGGGAGGAAGCGGAGGGCGGCGAGAGCGCCGAGCAATGCCAATCCGAGAAGAGTTTTGCGCCACATTCCTGCTTCCAGATTGGCATGGAACGTGCTTTGATACATAGGGGTTATGCTTTCATTCCGAATGAAACCTTGGAAAGCCAATCACTTAGCGTTTGCGCTGGAGGGATGCCGGGTGAAATGCCCCATTGCCGGGAGTGAACTTTATGTCTGATTTCCTTCTGGCCGGCGGGATGATGGCCGTTATCGGTTCCCTGCTGGCCGCGGTTCTCGCCGTTGCCAACAAGAAACTGTACGTGTATGAGGATCCACGGATCGACGAGGTGGAGGGCATGCTGCCCGGGGCCAATTGCGGGGCTTGCGGGTCCGCGGGTTGCCGGGCGTTCGCCGAGAAGGTGGTGCAGGGAGCAGCGGCGCCGGGCAAGTGCACGGTGAGCGCGCCTTCGAATATCGTGTCGATTGCGTCGTTCCTGGGTGTGAACGCAGGGGCGGAAGAAAAGCGCGTGGCGCGTCTGGCATGTGCGGGCGGGTCGAACGTGGCGCGGAATCACGCGCGTTATGCGGGATTGGGCTCCTGCCGGGCCGCGGCCTTGATTGGAGGCGGCGGAAAGGGGTGCTCCTGGGGGTGCCTGGGGTTGGCGGATTGCGAGCGGGTTTGCGATTTCGACGCCATTCACATGGATGAACATGGGTTGCCGGTGGTGGATGAAGCGAAATGCACGGCCTGTGGGGATTGCGTGGAGGTTTGTCCGAAGGGACTGTTCTCGATTCACGTGGTGAGCCACCGGTTGTGGGTGGCGTGCAAGAATCTGCTGCACGGGGACATGGCGGAGACGGAGTGTGAGGTAGCGTGTACGGCCTGCGGACGTTGTGCCGCTGATGCTCCGGGCGGGCTGATTCAGATTGTGAATAATCTGGCTGTGGTGGATTATTCGAAGAATGCGCTGGCGAATCAGGTACCGATTCAGCGGTGCCCGACTGGTGCGATTGTATGGATCGATGAGAAGAAAGGGACTGTGAAGGGGATCGACGCGAAGAAGATCACCCGCAAATCGGCGCTGCCTGTGGAACCGGCGGATTTGCCGGTGGGGCGGTAGCCTACGTTAGCTGCATGAGCCCGAACCGGGCCCTCGAGGCACTCAGCCACCACCACCGCGGTTGAGCAGGAGAACCAGGACTACGACCAGGATGATCCAAAGTACTTCCACACCTTCATTGTAGAACTAACGGAAGCGGGAGGCGTCAATGCCCGGAACCAGTTTCAAGGCGTTCTTGTAGTAGATCTTCTTGAGGACTTCATCGGGGAGTTCCAGGCCGTACATTTTCCAGATGCCGTGGTATTTGCGGTCGTGGTCGAAATACTCGTCGGCTGTTTCGAGAGTGCGGAAATAGGTGCCGTACTCGGCTTTGCGCCAGGTGTCTTTTCCGAAGAGGATGCGGTCCTGATACTTGGTGAGGAACTGGCGGGCGAAGCGGGGCTGACGGCCGAGTTCTTCGATCACGGCGCCGATTTCGCTGTACATGTTGGGCAGTTTGTCGAACAACTGGCCGAGGCGTGTCAGGTCATTGCCCATCCAGCCCAAATGAGCGTTGATGAAATTAGTCTTCGGATGCTTCGCGAAGAGGCGGTGCTGTTCGGCCATGAGTTCCTCCCAAGGAGGATAGTTGTCACGGAGACGGCCGCGCTGCGGGAACATCTTCAGTTCGAGCCAGCGCTCATTGGTCTTGTCCATGGGGAGGAAGAGTCCGAAGGGTTCGGCGGTGTGGATGAGGACCGGCAGTTTGTGTTTGCCGGCCATCTGGAAGACGAGGTCGAAGCGCGGGTCATCGACGTGGATGCGGTTCCCCTTGGTGTCCTTGAGATCCATGCCGAAATTCTTGAAGATCTTGAGGCCCTGGGCGCCGTTTTTGACATCCTGTTCGAGTTGCGCGGCGGCGCGTTGGGGGTAACCGGGGTCGTCGATATTGGAGAAATCGATGTTGGCGAAGATGGCGAAGCGCTTAGGGTATTTGCCCTTCTGGACCTGCACATTCTTGGCGAGCCTTTCGCCGTAGCCGCCGCTGAGGTTGACCATGACGGCCATATTGATGTCGTCCATGTCCTTCACCAACTGGTCGAGTTGCTCGCCGGCGGCGCGATTCTGATGGTTGTGGATGTCGATGACGGGGAACTTCGCGCGGGGCGTCTTGTGTTCCGGCACCACCAGCAACGATTTGGGGTTATATTCCTCGATCGTCATGGTGGGCTTGGGGGCATCCTGCGCCCAGACACACGAACCGAGCAATGCCAGAAGGACGGTGGTCATATTAGAACAGTGTACGATGCTCAGGCGGCGGTTTTGGGGAGGCCGGCGAGCATGGTTTCAATCTGATCGCGGACCTGCTGTGTGAGCTTGGAGCGATCCCTGGCGGTGAGGCCTTGCGTGGGGATGGGGTCGCCGATGGCGACGTAGACGCGGCCGGGAACCATGCGCAGAGAGCCCATGGGCATGATCTGGCGGGTGCCGGTGAGGGCGACGGGCACGATGGGGACTCCGGCGGCGATGGCGATGAGAGCAGCGCCTTCCTTGAATGGCCGCAGTTCGCCGTCGGTGCGGCCGCCTTCCGGGAACAGTAGCACGCTGATGGCGCGCTCACGGACGATGCGGCCGGCTTCGTTGATGGCGCGAATGGCGGCGCGGGCGTCCTCACGGGGCACGGGGATGTGACCGCCGCGGCGGAGGTGGAATCCGATGAAGGGAATCTTGAAGAGCCCGTGCTTGGCCAAAAAACGGAACTGGCAGGGAATGTTTGCGATCATCACGGGGGTATCGGAGAAGCTGAGGTGATTGGAAGCGAACACGTAGCTGCCGTTGCGGACGATTTTTTCGATGCCGCGGAGTTGCACGCGTACACCGCCGACGAACAACAACGCTCGGGACCAGCGTTGGGCAATGGAATGTTGGAGATCACCGGTGGAATCGATGAAACTGGCGATCAGATCCAGTGTCCCCCAGAAGATGGTCAATAACACCACCAGCGGACCGGTGAAGAAGATAGTTCGCATCCAGCTCAGCATGCAGATTTCTATTGTACGAGGAGAGCGCGGGCTTCTCCCACCAGGAAGAGCGAACCGCTGATGAAGACGGCGTCGCCGGGACTTGCTTCGGCGCGTGTGATGGCGAGGGCATCGGCGAGACGGGGTACGGCACGGGCGTGGGGGTGGCCGCAGATTTTGAGCAGACTCGCCGGATCGAGGGAGCGGGGCGAATCGGGGGCGGTGAGGATCAATTCCTGGGCCAGCGGAAAGAGCACATCGGCGATTTCGGCAATGCTTTTGTCGCGCATGGTGCCGTAGATGAGCCAGACTTTGCGCTCGGCGAAGTGCTCCCGAAGGTGCGCGGCGAGGACACGGACGCCCGCGGGATTGTGAGCGCCATCGAGGATGATATCGGGGTGTTCGGCTACGCGTTCGAGGCGGCCGGGCCAGCGGGTCTGGGCGATTCCGGCGCGGATGGCAGGCTCAGGAATGCCAAGTCTCCGCAGAGCCAGAACAGCAGTGACGACGTTTTGCGCCTGATGCGCTCCTGGGAGGGGGCAATCGAAGAGATGTTCGTGAATGGCAACCTGAATGCCGTCGCGGCGACTGCGCACATCGAAGGGGACATCGGCCGCGCGGAGCACTTCACAGCCGAGTTCTTCGGCGCGGCGCAGGAGCACCGCCTCGGCATCAGGGCGTTGTGGGGCGATCACGGCGGGAACGCCGGGCTTCAGGATGCCGGCCTTTTCACCGGCGATGGCTTCGATGGTCTTGCCGAGGAAATTCTCATGGTCGTAATCGATGGGAGTGATGACGCAGATTTCCGGAGTCACGACGTTGGTGGCGTCGAGCCTGCCGCCCAATCCTGTTTCGAGGACCACCCATTCCACGCCGCGCTCGCGGAACAAATGGAACGCCATCGCGGTCACGGTTTCAAAGTAAGTGGGATGGTGGGCGATGGCGCCTTCGGCGAGCATGGACTCGGAGGTGTCGTGCACGATGTGAAAGGCTCTGGCGAAGTCTTCGGCGCTCACCTGGCGGCCATCGATGCGAATTCTTTCGGTGGGCTCGATGAGGTGGGGGGAAGTGTACAGCCCGGCACGAACGCCGGCCGCGCGGAGGGCGCTTTCCATCATGGCGCAGGTGGATCCCTTGCCGTTGGTGCCGGCAACGTGGATGAACTTCGCATGCCGCTCGGGATATCCCATGCGCTGGAGCACGAGCCGAATGGTCTCCAGGCCGAACTTCACCGCCTTGATTTCGTTGCCGAGTGAGTAGAGAAACCGGACGGAATCCGGGTAGCCCTTCATCCGTTTTTATGTTCCGGGTGGGAGCAACCGTAGGTGGAGGGAACGCGGCCGCCTTTGTTCAACTCGCGGAATCCGATTTGCGTGGCGTAGTAGATGCGGCTGGTGAGTTGCTTGGCCATGCGGAAGAAGCGGTGACCGGGCTCGACTGATGGATCGCCGCCACGGTCGAAGGTTTCGAGGATGGCGGTCTGTTGGGCAACGGTGCATTTAAGGAATGGCTTCTGGTGTTGCCGGATGGAGTGGCCGTCGAGGAAAGCGAGCCCTTCGAGAAAGCGGGCGCGCTCGGTGGCGGGGCCGTCGGCAAGGAGCAGATCGATGTAGCGATTCACCAGCGCAGCCTTGGCGCCGGGGGTATCGGTGGCCGGGATGATGAGTTCCGTGAGCACAACGACCGTTTCGTTCTGGTGGGCATCGAACACCGTTGGCTTCCAGGCGGCAGTCTGCGAAAGGGCAGGCAGTGCCCCCGCCACGGACGCGGTGATACGGATCAAATCGCGGCGATTCATAACGGTTTTCTCATCGTAGCACCAGGCCATCGCCACCGCTCCAGGAGGCCTCTTCGGGGATGGCGCCGGCGGTGGTGATGAAGGCGCAGTAGTGGACAGTAACCGAGGATTTGGCGGGAATCCAACGGAAACAGGGTTCGCCGAACATGCGGCCGCGTTCGATCATCTGGCGGCGGGATTCGGGCATGGGGGAGACGCCGAACTCCATGCCGCGGGTGATTTCGCGGGCGTTCCAGGGAGCAATGTCGCGGCTGCAGTTTTCCTCCCACATGCCGAGCCAGGGGAAATCGCTACGCTGCCAGACATAGCCGCAAAGCACCTGCGAGGCAGGGGCCCAAGCCAGGAAACAGGCCTGTTCCCGGGCAGGGTCCATGAGATGGGCGGTGAATCCGCCGCTGCGCTCGGCCGCCGGATAGGTGCGCATGTCCATTGTGCCGCCGGACTTGAGGGGGACATGCGGCCAATCGAATTCGGCGGCGGGCTGATAGGGTCCGAACTCGCCGGCGAAATCGGCCTCGTAGACTTTGGATCGGGTTGCAGGCATGCGGAACTGGGTTTCTCCGCGGGCCACAAAGGGAGCGCTGAGGGAGACGTGCTGGGTCCAGGCGGTGGGCTTATCGGTGGCGAGTAGATTGGTGACCGTTTCGCGAATCGCGGCTACGTGGCCGTGCAGACGGATACGCCGTTCGAATGCGAGTTGGGCTTGTGGAAACTCGGCGGTGGCAATCAACTCACCAGACTCGACGCGAATGCTGTAGGGGACGACGGAACCTTCACCGTGTGGTGTAAGGCCGGCGCGGGCCTCGTCGTCCGATGTTCCGCCGAAGATGTCCATGCAGAGGTTGTGGCCCATGACGCCGGCTAGCAGTTTGCTTTCGCCGTGTGTTCCGTAGGTAGGGCCGTGCTGTTGCGGATCGAAAGCAGAGGGTTCGAGCGATGGCCACTGCGGAGTCCAGAGAGGGTTCACTCCAGTCGGCTTGTGCAGCAGTTCCGCCAAGTGCCCACCTTCGACCAGCATGGTGACGCGTACGTGGTCATTTTCGAGCGAAACGGCGCGCCGTCCGCGATAGATTGTTTCTCCCATAATGCAAACGCCAATATAATCAAAACTGGACCTGCGATGCACCTCTTCTTTCTGCTGGCGATGCTGTGGGCGGCGCCTTTCTGGGAATCCAAGACGCCTCGGGAATGGAGTGATGAAGATCTGGTGGAGATGTTCACGAATTCCCCCTGGGCACAAGTGACGCAGTTCAACAACAGCGGCGGAATCGGGATTTACCTAGCCACTGCCAAGCCTATGCGGGAAGCCGAGGAGGAAGCCATCCGGCGCTATACGAGCAAGCAGGCGCGGAACCAGGTACAGGATATGGGGGCTCGGAATGAGTACCTGGCCTACCTGGAGGAGAATCCCGGCAAGTCGATTGTTGTGGCGATTCGGGATCTGGATCCGAAGGCACTAGCGTCGGGTGAGGAAACCAGGCGCATGGAGGAGGAATCGCGGCTCAAGGCTGGGGGCAAGAAGTACAAGGTGACGGGGTACTTTCCACCGGCGGGCGCAGATCCCGTGCTGCGGCTTGTGTTCCCACGCCCGAACGGCGTGGTGAAAGATCTGGATTTCGAATTGTATGTGCCGGGCGCCAGCGCTCCTTATCGCCAGGCCAATTTCCGAGTGAAGGACTTGCAGTATCGGGGCCAGTTGGAATATTAGGAGCGCAAGCCGCTATCGCGGAAGGGCAAAGGCCGTGAAGCCGGCGCGTGGTCCCTTTCCGTTGGTGGTTTCGCGCGGACTGGTGGCGATCACCACGAACTGCCGTCCGTCCGCTTCATAGCTGGCGGGAGTGGCGAAGCCGCCTCCTGCTAATTCGTGCTGCCAGAGCACGCGGCCGTTGCGCTGGTCGTAGGCTCGCAGCATGTTGTCGAGCGCGGTGGCGGAGAAGAGCAGGCCTCCTTTGGTGGCGATGTTGCCTCCGCGGTTGTAGCTGCCCGTGGGAGGAATACCTTTGGCGGTGAGATCATTGTACTCGCCAACGGGAACCTGCCAGAGGATTTCGGCACGATGGAGATCGATGGCGGAGATGCGACCCCAGGGCGGTGTGATGGGCGGATAGCCCTCTTTGTCCTCTGGACGTAGATATCCGGTGTGCTCGTAGGGGTAGCCCGCGCCATCCGGAGCTTTGACCAACTTGAGGCTCCAAGGAATTTCGTTGTGATTCACGAACAGGATGCCGATGTCCTGGACCCAACTGGCGCCGCCCCAGTTGGCGCCACCGTGGAAGCCGGGGAAGAACATGATCTCCTTGTCGAGTCGCGGCGGTGTGTAGATGGGGGCCAATTCCACGTCCTTTAGACGCTCGGCGGCGAGGTACTCGTGCGAGTCCTTCGAGAGTTTCGCGATATCGCGCGCGGTCATCGACTGCCGCGAGAAGGGTGGCGGCTTGGTGACGAAGGGTTGCGTGGGCCAGGACTCTTCATCGGGGACGGTGGATTTCGGCACTTCGCGTTCGGTGATGGGGTAGAGGGGCTTGCCGGTATCGCGGTCGAGAAGGAACACCCAACCCTGCTTGCTGACTTGCGCGACGGCATCGACCATGCGGCCGTTGTGGCGGACGGTGACCAGATTCGGCGCGCAGGGAAGATCGTAGTCGAACAAGTCGTGGTGCACCGTCTGGTAATGCCAAATGCGCTGGCCGGTTCGGGCATCGAGGCAGAGCACACAGTTACCGAACAGGTTCATGCCTTTGCGGTCGCCACCCCAGAAATCGAATGTAGGCGATCCGGTGGCGACATAGACGCGTTTGCGCGCGCGATCGAGGCTGAGGCCGCCCCAGCAATTGGCGCCACCGGATGTTTTCCATGCATCGCGCGGCCAGGTATCGTAGCCGAACTCGCCGGGATGCGGGACGGTGTGAAAGATCCAGCGGCGTTTGCCGGTGCGGCAATCGAAGGCAAGGATGTGTCCGGGAGCTTCCTGCCTTGGGCCTTCGCCGGGACGGAAGCCGGTGATGATCATGTCCTCAAAGACCACGCCGGGCGTGGTGACTTCGAGGCGAATGGATGGATCGAGTTCACGATCCAAGTGCCGGCGCAATGCGATGCCTCCGCCTTCGCCGAACTCTTTGGCAAGCTCGCCGGTTTTGGCATCGATGGCGAGGATATGCTCGCGCACGGGAGCGAAGATGCGCTCGGTGGCGCCGCTTTTCCAGTACATGACGCCGCGCGAGACTCCGGCCGCGCCGCCACGGCGCTGGGTGAGTCCCTTATTCGTCCAGAGGACTTTTCCCGTGTGCGCTTCGATGGCGTAGATATTGAGATCGTATCCCGGCGCGTAGAGGATGCCGTTCACGACGATGGGGTTGGATTGAATCATGCCGGCGGGCCGCGTGCGGGGAGGCATCGTTTCCACCTGCCATGCCACCTGCAGTTGGGAGACATTGCCGGTGTGGATCTGATCGAGCGGAGCGTAGCGCGAGGAGTCGACATCGCCGGCGTAATAGCGCCACTCCCACGGTTTTGAAGCAGCGGAAAGAGAGAGCGGAGCAGCGGCTAAAGCGCGCGTGAAGTCGCGGCGGCGAATCGGCATTCTGCGATCATACCGGATTCGAGGGGCCGGCTCCGCGCCAGGCCACCAGTTGCGCGTGCAGTTCGTTGAGGAGACTCTTGTGCCCGCCGGAGGAAGCGAGATTTCGCATTTCGTGAGGATCTTTTGACAGGTCGTAGAGTTCCGGGGAATCGGAGAAATAGTGGCTGTATTTGTACGATCCTTTGCGAATCATGGCGCGGCCGGCCTTGGTATGCGATGCAAACTCGGCGTAGATGACCGGGGATGCGGTCTTGGCCGGCGATCGCAACTGGGGAACGAGACTCGGGCCGTCGAGGCCCGCGGGCAGGGGGACGTTACAGAGTTCGCAGAAGGTGGCAACTAACTGCGCGAGACTCGCCGGAGTACGGCAGATCTGACCCTGCGCCATGCCCGGCACGCGGAAGATGAGGGGAACGCCGAGGGATGGCTCGTAGAAAACGAATTTCTGGAAGAGGCCGTGATCGCCGAGCATTTCGCCGTGATCGGAACTGTAAACAACGATGGTGTCCTGTTCCAGATTCAACTCCTTGAGCGTGTCGAGCACGCGGCCGATGGACTCGTCGAGTTGCGCCACATTGGCCCAATACATGGCGATGCGCTGCCGTGCATCGGCTGGGTTGTTGACTTCGGGAGTGGGCGCGTGAAACGCGATTCGCTTGCGCATTTCGGCGGGTATGCGATCGAGGTCCACTTTGCCCCAGGTTTCAGGCAGCCGTATGCGGTCTTCGGTGAACATGCGGGCGAAGCGCTCGGCGGGCATGAAGGGATCATGCGGCTTGAGGAAACCGCTTACGAGGAAGAAGGGCTGTTTGCGGCCGTGCTGTTGGAGGAAGCGGATGGATTCACGGGCGACGAAGCTCTCGAAGTGGTCTTCTTCGCGGATGCGGGAAGCGCGGCCGGTGGCCACCATTCCTTTGCGCTGATCGTCGTTGCGGACGCCTTTCCAGGGATCGCCGGACTCCCAAAGCGTGGCGATCTGGGGCAGACCGGAGCCGGAGTTCGAGCGGTTCAATTCGTCGGCGTAGAGGGCGGTCTTGGGGCCGAGATATTGGTACCACTCATTGAAGTCGATGCGGTAATCGAAGCCGTGGGTCTGGGCATCGACGAAGTGCATCTTGCCGATCGCGGCGGTCATGTATCCGGCGTGGGCAAAGTGGTGGGCAACGGTTTTGATCTCGAACGGCCAGGGAGTACCGTTGGTGAAGGCCCTGTGGTGGCGCGTGTAGAGGCCGGTAAAGATGGACGCGCGGCTTGGCGTGCAAACCGGATCGGTGCAGTAGGCGTTGGAGAAGCGGATGCCCTGGCGGGCGAGTTCATCCAACCGCGGCGTGTGAGCCAGCGCATTCCCTTCCATGCCGAGTCCATCGGGCCGATGCTGATCGGAGAGCAGGAAGAGTACGTTCTTGCGCCTTACGGGGGTGCGCTGCGCGGCGGATGGCATGGCGGCAACCCCGCCGGCGATCAGTTCTCTGCGGTTGACTCGCATGGCAACCATACTATGCGATTCATGGCCTCAGAAGGCTCCTGGCTTGCGCCCGGCGGGCATTTCGCTCAGTTGCCAGGTTGCTTGTTGGGGATCGGAGACGCCGCGCGCCACGTATAGGTAGAAGTGAGGCGTGGTGCGGATTTCGGGGCCTCCGTTGTCGTAGACGTAGGTGGGGGGCCGCCCCAACAGGCGATCAAGGCGGTAGTACAGGGAGGCTAGACTTCCCAGCGTTCCGAAATCGCCGGGCACGAGGGCGTAGGCGGCCTCCAACCGGCGTGGGTCGAGTTTACCTTCCCTTTCGAGGCGCGAAGGATCGAACAGGCTGAGAAGCGTGAAGCGCTGTTCGGGCCATCCTGTCTCGTTCACGACAACGGCGGCACGCGGGGTATCGAGTCCGTACCACTTTGGGCCGTACTGGAAAAAATAGCGATAGATGGTGTGGAAGGCCTCGCCCTGGAAGTCGCCGGGGAGCCCCGTGAGAACCACGCTGTATCCGGCGCGGGCTCTTGTATCCATTTCCTGAAGAGCTGTCGAGATTTCGAAGAATTGATGCTGATAGGCGAGTTCCTGGCGGTAGATACTGCCCGCGGTGAACAGCGGATAGACCACGATGAGGATGCCGGCAGCCGCGGAGCGAAAGCGCGGCAGCCAGTGCAATGCAAAGCCCAGGGCAATCGCGAGCAGGAACATGGGTGGAATGAGATATCGAAGAGCGACCAATGGCGGGATGACGACAAAGGAGATTAGCGCGGCTGCCGTCAACCAGCAAAACAGCGCGAGGCGAGCTTCGAGGGTGTGGCGCTTGCGCCAGATGAAATAGAGGGAAGCCGCGGCCAAGGCGGAGAAAACGATGTACAGGGAATACAACGGCGAGGCGGGAATGAGGAGATTGCTTTGCTCGATGAGGCGCGTGAGCCATGCACCGGTGGTGAAACCTTTCGCACGCTCCGCACCGGCGGTGAGAATCCTGATCCACATGGCAACCAGCAGCGCGTGTGGAAACAGACGAATCCAGGCACGGTGGTTGCACCATGCCACGAACAGAACCAGCGCCGCCTGAAACACCCAGGCGGCCTCTTTGGCTCCGATTGTGAATACGGCGAGAGCGAACCAGCCGGCGAGGCGGGCGCGGCTGAGTTTCGCGGCATCGAACTTGCTGCCGGAGAGCAGGCACAGCTGCGCCAGCATGCCCAGCGCTACCCAACCGTCCGGCGCATGCAGCATGAGAGTGAACCGGGCAGGGTGGAACAGGAGCAAAGATACAGCGGCGGCGCGGGCGGGCCAACCGCAGCCGAACTCTTGGAGCAGACGCGCCACCATCCACACGGCTGCGCCAAGCGCGGTCCATTTGAGCAGATACCAGAGCCAGAATTCACCGCCGAAGACGAGCGTCTGCAAGTCATATAGAAACACGGCCGTGGGCCGAATGACGTACTGGCCGGTGAAGAGGTTGTGGAGGGCGTTGCTCAAGAGCGTTCCCCACTCGATAGGCCGGCCTTTGTGAAAGAGGCCAGGAGCGGTGAAGTAATCCCAGAGGGCGAAGGGCCGGGCCAGTGAGGCGAGCAACAGGGGGACGAGAAACCAGCCGTACCAGGAGGCGAGCAAAACGATACGGAGCCGCCGCGCGGCCTCGGCTGAGGACATAAACATCGATTCTAGCGGATTGCCCCGAGGCACCTGACGGTTGACGGCGCCCCCACGGCTTCTCTGCAAAATCTGAAATTTGGATTTTATTATCTTAATTAATAATGATTAACTTGACATATTGGGCATATTTAAGTAGTGTCGTACAAGCAAATTCTCGCAATGAATGGGGGTCTCGCCATGTTACGCCGCACCCGCAGCGTCTTTTTTCTGGCCGCCTTGAGTTTTCTCATGGCGGCCATGCTTGCCGCGCAATCCGATCGCGGCACCATCACCGGCACCATCCAGGACGCCACCGGCGCGGTGGTTCCGGGAGCCAAAGTGACGCTGACCAATACGCAAACGGGAGTTGCCTTCAGCGTCCCGAGCAACGAAACGGGAGACTTCACCGTTCCCCAACTGCAGCCTGGAGTCTACACCGTCCGCGTGGAAAAAGATGGCTTCCGCCCCGCCAGCGTGTCTGGGATTGTGTTGAATGCCTCAGCCACGGTGCGCGCTGACGCGACGCTGGAAGTGGGCGCCGCCGCGCAAGCAGTGGAAGTCTCGGCGAGTGTGCTGGCGCTGGCTACGGAGAATGCCAAGACAAGTGTGACGGTAGACAACAAACTGGTGGATGAGTTGCCTCTGGTTGTCGGTGGAACGATGCGCAGCCCGTTCAATCTTGCGGCACTGACTCCGGAAGCAAAGAACGTCGGCGGTGACAACGGATTCATTCTGGGTGGAGGCCAGGCGGCGGGGTATGGCACGAACCTGGACGGTGTTTCGGCAAATACGTCGCGGGCCCTGTCGCAAAGCTGGGTCGCGGTGAACGCTCCATCGATCGAAGCGGTCACGGAGTTCACAGTAGACACGAACGGCTTCAAGGCGGAGTTCGGACAGGCCTCGGGCGGGATCATGAGTTTCGCCTCGAAGTCAGGCACGAACGAATTGCACGGCACGCTGTACGATTTTGTGCGCAACGATGCGCTGGACGCGAACAATTTCTTCAACACGGGCCGCGGCATCCGGCGGCCGATTTACAAGCAGCATGATTTCGGTGGATCGGCGGGTGGCCCGGTATGGATTCCGAAGCTGTACAACGGCAAGAACCGCACGTTCTTCTTTTTCAGCTACGAGGCGTTCCGCAATCGCGATGGCGCAAATGGCGCCACGCGCACGGTTCCTACAGCGGAGATGTATGACGGAGATTTCAGGAACTGGGTGAACGCACAGGGCGTACAGATTCCCATTTACAATCCGACTTCACAGGTGACCGCCGCGAATGGAACAGTCACGAGGCAGGTTTTTGCGAACAACCAGGTCCCCAGGAGCCTGTACGATCCGACCGTGGTGAAAGCGCTGGCGGCCTTCCGGGAAGGCCCGACACCGCTGCCGAACAACGGGGCAGCACCGGGGACCGTGAACTACGTCACGAACAACTTCCTCGTCACGCAGGGAACGGAAATCCGGCCGAACACGAAGATCAGCGTCAAGGGAGATCATTCGTTCAGCGCCAAGAGCCGCATTTCCGGGTATTGGGGCTACAACCGGTCGAGCCAGAAGCCGGGACCGTTCGGCGTCGCCGACCTTCCCGGGAACTTCGTGAACTACAACGACACGACGCGCAACTCAGACGTTTTCCGCGGCAGTTGGGATTATTCGATCACGCCGACAATGTTCAATCACTTCTATGGCGGCGGCAACAACTGGAAGGAAAACCACGATCCGCCTCAGGCAACGGTGCGCAGCGGCATCAACTGGAAGGACAAGGTGTGCATTGGGAACGTACCCGATTGCGATCAGAACCTTGTGAATTTCAACTTCTCGAACGGTTATTCGCAGTGGGGCGGACGGGCCAACAACGGCAGTGAGAACTTCATCAAGATGTTCGCGGATGATCTGACGATCATCAAGGGCAAGCACACGTACAAGCTGGGCGGGCAGGCGCAGTATCAGTACTACAACGGCTTTGGACGGCAATGCGTGAGCGGGTGCATCACGTACGATTTCAAGCACACGGGGCGGCCCGGCGATACAAATTTCGCAACCGCCGGGGGGAGCCCGATCGCATCGATGCTGCTTGGCTATGCGAATGCGGGTCAGATCGACACGATCCGCTACATTGGACAGCAATGGCCGTCGTATGCGGGCTTTTTCCAGGATGACTGGCGCGTTCGCCCGAACCTGATGATCAACCTTGGGGTGCGATGGGAAACGACACTGCCTCCGACGGGTGAGAACGACAACTGGAGCGACTTCGATCCCAATCGCCCCAACCCTGGTGCCGACAATCTGCCTGGGGCGTTGATCTATGCGGGCAAGGGACCGGGACTGGAAGGAACGCGGACATTGGCGGACAGCTACTTCAAAGCGTTTGGTCCGCGGTTTGGGCTGGCGTACACCTACAAAGAGAAGAACGTGATTCGCCTCTCTTACGGGCTGAGCTACGGGAACATCACCACGGTGACGGGGTCGACACACAACCTGGGCTTCACACTGACGGACACGCAAACCGATTCGACGCAGGGCCTGCAACCGCGCTTCCTGGTGAAAGACGGGCAACCCTTCTGGCAGGCGCCGCCGTTCGTGGATCCGAGTTTCGGCAATGGCCGCGCGATGCCCTGGTGGCAAGGACGTGAAGCAACGCGGCCGCCGGCCTATCAGAGCTTCAACCTCTCCATCCAGCGCCAGCTTTCGCCAACCACGGTGGCGGAGATCGCTTACAACGGAAGCCTGGGTAGCCGATTGCAGGCCGGTTTGCTTTCCTATAATGCGCTGAATCCCTCCGTGCTAGCCACGGTGGGCCCGACGTTGCTGAACTCGTCGATCACGTCGGCGGCGGCAGTAGCGGCCGGATTCCGCGCGCCGTTCAGCAACTTCAGCAGGTTGTGGGGCAGCGGAGCCACTGTGCGGCAGTCGCTGCGTCCCTATCCGCAGTTCCAGAACATCGACACACGCAGCGGCGGCGGCGATCACAGCGGCCATTCCACATACCATTCGGGAATGGTGCGATTTGAGAAGCGCTATTCCAGCGGCCTGCAGTTCCTGACGTCCTATGTATTCTCGAAGCTGCTCACCGATGCGGACAGCTACTGGTCCGATTCCTACGGCTTCGCGATGGACCACTTCAATCGACGGCTGGAGAAGTCGATTGGGGCGTTTGATGTGACGCACAACTTCAAGCTGAGTACGGTTTGGGATTTGCCTTTCGGGAAAGGGAAGTCGTTCCTGAATATGGGCGGGCCCGTGAACTGGGTTCTTGGAGGCTGGCGCGTATCGGGCATCGCCACGTATTCGAACGGGCAGCCCGCGGCGATCAGCACGACCAACGGATTGCCGCTGTTCGCCGGCGGCAACCGGCCGATCATCAACACCTACGACGGATGGCGCCCTGCGACAAGGAACGGCGATTTCGATCCTGGCGTGGACCGGACCATTCAACCGGCGAGTTTCTTCCCGGCGCAACCGGCAAATACGATGGGCAACATGACGCGCTTCAATCCGAAGTATCGCTCCAATCACATCCTGAATGAGAACCTTTCGTTCTCGAAGTCGATTCCCTTCAAGGAAGGGATGCGGCTGGATATCCGCGGAGAATTGTTCAACGCGTTCAACCGGACGAGGTTCGGATTGGGCTCGCTGAGCCTGCAGTCGCAAACCTTTGGTGTGTTGAGCCAGACGGCGGGAGACCAAGCGAACTCACCCCGGCAAATTCAATTGGCGATGAAGTTATACTTCTAGGTTGAGCGCGGGCAAGAGTTCACTGGACGAGCGCGTAGTCCGGGCGGCGGAAACCGCCTTGGCGGCGCGCTCTTTCGTTTCAGCCATCGACATTTTCGAAGGGATCGGGTGGTTGCAGCCCAGCGCCGTGCGGGATTGGCGGAACGGGCGAGTACCTTGCCTCGAGCGGGTGATTCAGGCGAACTTGAGCAAGCTATCCGATGCTCTGCGTATCCCGCGGCGGTGGGCTGCCGGGAAGGGGTTGAAGCCGAGCGAGACGCATTACATGAGGTGGGGGCGAGGCGCGAAACACGAACTGCGATTCAGCGTCAGCGGATTGCCGGAGGTGGAACGTGCCTATCGCACGCACTTTCTTTCGCCCGCGCTGACGGAGAAGAAGCAGGAAAAGCTGCGAGAGAAACTTGAGAAACCGAAGGAAAAGGTCGTCTTTCTGATTCAGCGCGATTCGAGTTGCACCGAATGCGGCGTGGGGTTGGAACGGGGTTCCTTCCTCACAATGGACAAGGACCAGGCGCTGTGTCTGGCCTGTGGAGGCTACAGCGATCTGGTGTATCTGCCTTCCGGATATGCCAAGTTGACGCGGCGAGCGGCGAAGAACAGCCAGCGATCGGCCGTTGTGGTGGAGTTCAGCAAAAGCCGTGGACGCTATGAGCGCCAGGGAGCACTGGTCGAGGCGGAGGCGCTGGCGAAAGCGGAAGCGGAATGCCTGGAGGACGCGGATGAGCGCGCAAGGGAGCGGGCTGCGGCCGCGGAGGAGCGCGTCAGGTCAGATGCACGATTCGCAACGCAGTTTGCCGTCCAAATCCGGGAACTGTATCCGGGCTGTCCGGTGGAGGCGGCCGAACGAATCGCCTCACACACGGCAAAAAGAGGATCAGGGCGAGTGGGCCGCAGCGCCGCCGGACGCAACCTACGGGAACTGGCTGTGCAACTCGCCGTATGTGCGGCGGTGCGCCATGAGTATACGAACTACGATGAACTGCTGCGGCATGGCCTGGATCGCGCGGCCGCACGGGAAGCAGTGAGTGAGAACGTGACGGAAGTGCTGCGGCGCTGGAGCGAAAAAAGCGACTCGCTTGTCACTTAACAGGCCAAAGATGTATCTTGCATGAGCAAGTGTGTAACATCCGATATTCCGGCCTCGTGTTCTGGATTCTCTCCACAGCGCTGGCATGCGCGCAGGAGCCGGGCCAGTTCACGTCTTCAACCGTCTGCGGCACCTGCCATTCCCGCCTGGAGATGCCGGCCGGAGCAGCCGCGGTGCAGCGCCTGTGGACGCCGCCGTCGTTTCGCACCGGTGCGCGGCCCGCGGACGCATCCATTGCCCCGGCGGCACTGTTCGCCGGCAGTGTGATGGCGCATTCGGCGCGCGACCCCTACTGGAAGGCCAAGGTTCGTTTTGAAGCGGCAAACACGCCCGCCGCCGCGGAAGTCATCGAGGACACCTGTTTGCGCTGCCACGCACCACAACAGCAGTACGGATTGCGGGCGACGGGGCGAAGGCTGCGCTTGGATGATTTGGACGAAACAGGCCAGCAAGGCGCCGGATGTACGGTCTGTCATCAAATTTCACCCACGAATTTGGGGACGAAGGCGTCATTTACGGGTGGCTTTTCGATCGGCACGGAGAAGCAGATCTATGGTCCCCATGCGGAGCCGTTCGCCATGCCGATGACCATGACCTCAGGGTTCACACCGGCGCAGGGAACGCACATGCTCGATTCGGCGTTGTGCGGCTCCTGCCACACCGTAATCACGCCGGTGCTGGATGCCGCTGGGCGAACGCTTGGAGAATTCATTGAGCAGGGCACCTATTTGGAATGGCTGCGGAGCGCACAGGCAAAAGAAGGGCAGACCTGCCAATCATGCCATCTCACAACGCTCAAGGACAGCCGCGGCGATCTGCTGGGGCAATTCATTGCACATACTCCGGGAGGCGGGAGGTTCGGCCCGATTCGCCCGCGCAGTCCGTTCGGGCTGCACTTCTTCCAAGGGGGCAATCTGCAACTGCTGGGGATGCTGCGCGAACTATTCCCCGATGAGACGCCGGCCCTCGAATTGACGATGCAGCGGACACGGGAATCGCTCTCCTCCAGTGCATCGCTGGAGGTGACGCAGCGCTTCGCGGGAAGCGCGCTGGATGCCGAAGTCACCATTCGTAATCGCACCGGCCACAAACTGCCGACGGGATTCCCTTCGCGCCGCATGTGGCTGCACGTGGTGCTGCGAGACCGCAATGGCGACGCGGTGTTCGAATCCGGATTGCCGGACGCCAATGGAGAGATCGGGTCCTCGCAGCCGCATCGTACTGTAATCAGCAAAGGCGAGGACGTGGTGGTTTACGAAGCGGAGATGCGCGATTCGGCGGGGAGCACGACGCGCTCGCTGATTCGGGCATCGGCATTCGCGAAGGATAACCGGATACTGCCGAGAGGCTACGATTCCTCGTTGGCGTTGCCCGAGGGAATTGATGCATCGGGCATCGCTCCGGTGGGCGTGGACAACGATGCGGACTTTGTTCCCGGTTCGGATACGGTGCGGTATCGTATCGACACGGGAACAGCGAAGGGACCATTCCGGCTCACGGTGGAACTGTTGTATCAGAGCATCAAGCCCTCCCATGTGCTCGATCTGGATGCCACGCGATCGGCCGAAGAGGCGGAGTTTCTCAACCTTTTTCCGAGGCACTCGGCGCCCGCTCTCATGGCGCGGCAGGAATTGGTGGTGATTCCATGACCCTCATCATCTGTCTTTGGGCGATGGCGGCGCGACTTGTGGCGCTTGACGAGAGTGCACTCAACGGCGCCTTTCATTACCGCTACCTGCAAGTGGTGCAGGCGGAAGTGGGGGGAAACATCGGGGTGACGCAATCGTTGGGGACAATGCTGTTCGACGGGCAAGGCGGGCTTTCCGAAGGATCTCGCCGGAGCGGGTACCTTGTCGATGAAAGAGGCTTCGTCACCTTGCCGGCGCCGGGGAGTCCGCATGCACTCGACGCGCGTGTGTCGCCGGATACCAATATCATTCTCGGCTCGGGGACGGAGAATAGTGGACGGCACGACCTGTT
This sequence comes from uncultured Acidobacteriota bacterium, assembly GCA_937952345.1. GTDB lineage: Bacteria > Acidobacteriota > Terriglobia > Bryobacterales > Bryobacteraceae > CADEFT01. Next base: position 5,642 of record CALFYN010000964.1, on the reverse strand, counting down.
TGTGGCGGTACGCACGTCCGTCGCCCCGACGGCGCCGCGTGGTGTGTATCATGCGGTGGTGCTGCTGTTACCCTCCAATCGCACGGATGCGGCGGTGAGCACTCAGGCGAGTTTCGACATCAGCGAAGCGCAACTGCAAACGGCGGGAGACGGTACGGGCAATCTAACGCTGCCACTATCCACGAACCTGCCCACGCGGAGTTACAACATTGCGGTATCCGGAGACGGTTCGGTGCTGATTGGATCGCCGCGCAGCGGGCGCGGAATACTGGTGGCGGTGGCGGCATCCGAGGCTGCGCCGGCAGGCACGTATTGGACGATGGCGATGGCGCTGGAGGGGGGCCGTGTCAGCGCAAGTGTGGGAAGTCTGCGCGTGGAAGGTACACGGCGCATCCGGCTTTCGCAGCGTTGGAACAGTGGCGGACGGGCTTACGATTATGTTGGCGTGCGGCCCATCGGATCGCCAGGTGCGGGACGAGGCACGTTGGTTTCGGCCTCTACATCCACCGAGGAGCCCGCGTTGACCTTCGCGGTGCGAGTGCCCTCTTTCGCCGGAAGCGGCTTGTTTGTGAATCCGCATGAGGTGCGACACGGCGCCTCCGATGGGCCTGTTGGAGCGCCGCTGTCACCAGGGACATTGACAACAATCGGAGGCCGTGGATTCGCCACGGCCCGGGCCACCGCTACGGGCATACCGCTTCCGACAGTATTACAGGGCGCGCGCGTTGACGTGGATGCTTCGCCGGCTGGACTGCATTCGGTGGAGGAGAGCCTGATCCGATTCGTGGTGCCGTTGAGCTTACGCCCTGGGGCGGGGCGGATTGTGGTGCGAAACGCCACCGCTGCTTCTTCAGCAGTCCGCACCCGGATCACTGCGGCGAGTCCAGGCATCTTCACGGATCCGGAGAATGGCTCGGCTGTGGCCACACATGCAGATTTCAGCAGAGTCACATCCGCATCACCCGCGCGGGAGGAGGAAGTGGTTGTTTTGTTCGCAACTGGATTGGGGAGTCAACGGCCGGCGGTGACTGTGTGGTTCGGCGGACGGCCCGCGGAGGTACTCTACAGCGGTCCAGCCGGGTTGCCAGGGCTGGATCAGGTGAATGTACGTATCCCGGCCGGTCTGGCTAGCAGCGTGCCGGTGCCAGTCACCATTTCCGATGGAGAGAGCTTCAGCGATACAGCGACGATCGCGATAACGCAATGACGAGGCGAGAACTAATATCCATTTGCGGAGGCGCGCTGTTGCCTCGAATGGCACGCGCGGCGGCGCCGAATTTTGTGCGCTTCGACGAGGGGCAACAGAGTTGGACGATTGGCAATCAGCACATCGAGGCGCAGTTTCAGTTAACCTCAGACGGCCAGTTTCGTTATGTGTCGCTCAAGAACCTGACTACGGGCCATGTGTGGATTCCATCCGCGGATGCTCCGAGCGCGCCTTTCCGGTTGACCTTGAATGGCAGATCCTTTGATCATCGGACGAAATTCCGCCTGTTGGCGAGAGAATCGGCGGATATCGACAGGGAAGGGTTGCGGGAGACGATTACGTTGCGGGCGATTGACCTCCCCGCGGACCTTCGTCTCGAGTTGGAGGTATACGCGGGACAGCCATTTTTGCGCTACCGCTCTTTCTATCGCAATACCGGATCCAGTGTCGACGTGATTACCGAGGCCGATATGCTGCCTTGGAACATCGCTGTTCCCGGAACAGTAATGGGTCTGTTCGTCGGCCAATGGTCGTGGGGCGGGGAGCGGGCCAATTTCGAACCGCACGAGGTCAATCTGACGGAGTTGACAGGACCGGCCGAAGCGTTCACCGGCGCCTATGGAGACCACACGACATGGGGCGCCGCCCGCGATGCAGAGGATAACGGCATTGTTGCGGGATGGGAGTTCAACGGGCGGGCGCGCGCGCATGCGGAGCATTCCTCCGGCATCCTGCGGCTGGATGCGGAGATCCAACGGTTGGCGCACCGCGTCAACCCCGGCGAGGAGTTTCTGCTGCCGGGGGCTTTCCTGGGGCTCTTCCAAGGCGATTGGGACGAGGCGGGTTATCGCACACAACGTTTCGTGGAGGCCGTGCTGGCCGTGCGATTGTCCGATGCCGATCGCCCGCGATTTCCTTTTGTGGCGTATGACACCTGGGGATTGCAGTGGAGCATCAATGAGACGGTGGTATTGGAGGAAGCGCGTCGTGCCGCGGATCTCGGCGTTGAATTATTCACCATCGACTTCGGATGGGCCGCGGTGACGGGGGATTGGAAGCCGGATCCGGTGAAGTTTCCCAATGGACTGAAGCCAATCGCCGATTATGTGCACTCGCAGGGGATGAAGTTCGGACTGCACCTTCCGTTCGGGGAGGCGATGGAGGAGTCGGAAGTCTTACGGGCACATCCGGATTGGGAAGTCGTGCCGAGCCCCAACCAGGCGCGCGGGTACTTCGGCGCTGTGGGGATCTGCCTGTCGCATGCGCCGGCGCGGGAGTGGGTGATCCAGGAGATTGTTCGTGTCGTGCGGGAGAACGACGTCGACTGGATTCTGCAAGATGGGGAGAACATGGTGAAGAGCTGTTTCTCCACGCGGCATACGCACCATCCGGACGATTCCAATTACTCGAATTCCGTCGAGGGGCTGGATGAAGTGATCCGCGCCGTGCAAGAGCAGTTGCCCACGGTGCTCTGGGAGAACTGCGAGGACGGCGGCAACATGCAGACATTCAAGATGGCCCAGCAGTATGCCACTTCGATTGTCAACGATAACGCCGATTTTCTGGTGACGCGAAAGTCGGTATATGGGGCAACGTACCCGTTTCCTCCACGCTACACAGACCGGTACATGGAAGTAACGCCATGGGACAGCTACCGCACACGGAGCCACTTTTTCGGTGGACCGTTGATCATTATGGACAACATCGGTGGTTGGCTGGAAGCGGTCTACGACTTCATGAAGAAAGAGGTGCAGTTGTATAAACAACTGCGCGGCCATATCAGTCAAGGGAAGGTATACCATCTCACACCTCCACCCGATGGGACCTTCAACGACTACCTGCAATCGCATGTGATCGAGACCGACAAGTCGGTGATCCTCGTCTTCCGGCAGGAAACGGCATTCGATCATGAGGTGGTGTATCCACGCGGCCTGAACGACAACCGGTTATACCGCGTGCGCTTTCAGGACAACCCGCGAAGTTACACCGCTACCGGCCGGCAAGTCGCCGGAGAGGGAATCGTTGTGGAACTGGCCGATCAGTTCACGGCGGAAGTGGTGTATATCGATCCCGCGCCGAGCGTGTGATCAGAATATCAGCTTCAATCCGAATTGCAGGTTGCGCGAGCGCCCCGCGGCGGTGATACGTGCGAAATTGACGTTTCCGACTTCCGAGTTCGGGGCGCCGAAGTTCGGCGTATTGAAGAGATTGAACGCCTCGAAGCGGAACTGCAGATTCAGCCGCTCGGTGAGGGAAAAGCGTTTGAACGAGGCGAAGTCGAAGTTGACGAGGCCTGGCTGTTCCAGCAGATTGCGCGCCGCATTCCCGTAGGTGAACTGCGCGTTCGGCGCGAAAGCAGAGGTGTTGAAGAAGCGGTCGAGCGAGCGTTCGTCGCGGCTGAGTTGCCAGTCGCCGACGACGTTCGGACGATTGGGATCGCCCGTATTGGCGGGATCGCCACGTACCGTCAACCCTTGTGGCTGGCCGGAGGAAAGCGTGGTGATTCCGCCGAGAGACCATCCGCCAAGTATCGTATCGGCGATGGCACTCCAGTTCGAACCGAATGTGCGGCCTTTCCCGAAGGGCAAATCATACTGATAACTGGCCACCAGCCGGTGCTTGAGATTTTGATCGTCGAGCGATTTTTCCAGACGCCGGTTCAAGGGATTCTGGAACCCCTGGGGAGTGCCCGGAGGACTGCCCGCCCCGGAAAATCCGCCTGTGTCGCCGATTGTCTTGGCGAATGTGTAACCCACCAGAAAACTGGAGCCCGCCGACAGGCGTTTCTCGATCCGCGTCTGCATCGAATGGAACTGCGAATTCCCGAACCAGTCGTGACGGTCGACGATGGTGAGCGGACGGACAACCAGACTCGTGCCAGGATAGAGCACGCTTCCATATTGCCGCCGGTTGTTGATATTGCCCGCGCCGGGCAAGGCGTAGTTGGCGTTCCACCGCGTGGGGAGGTGCGTCGACTTGGCCGCGTAATAACCCACTTCCCAAACAAAATCGGATCCAATCTGGCGCTGGACATTGAGATTCCACTGCATTGCGGTGGGCCATTTCGGATTGGTCTGGAAAGAGGAAAGACGGAGGTTGGTCACATTGCGAGGATCCAGCGATCCGGCGGGCACACCGTTCTGCAACGTGAAGGCAGGGGTAATGGAATCCGTAGTGAGGCGAACGCTGATGGTATTCGGCGGGTTGCCAAGCATGAAGCGGCCTCCACCAGTGCCTTCATAATTGCCGATGAAAAGACCAAATGCGCCGCGGACAACCGTTTTCGAATCGGCGGAATACGCAAATCCGAAACGCGGGACAATGTTATTCCTGTCATCGCGGATGAGAGCACGGGAAAAGCGCGAGCCATCCTGTGCCAGCACAAGTGGCTTTGCCGTACCAGAGGCGTCAATGTCGAAATTGGAGAGCATATTACGCGTCTCCACCCAGTTTCCGTTCAGTTCATAACGTACCCCGACGGAAAGGCTCAGTTTCTGATTCACGCGCCATTCGTCCTGTGCGTAGAACTGATAGAAGGGTGACCGGAGGTTGGAATAGACCGGGTTGGCGATGTCAGCTTGGTTGGGTATGCCGAGCAGGAAGTCGGCGGTGGGGTTCCCACCGCTCGTATTGGCTGGATTGCGCGTGAAGTTGCCGTTGAAGGCAAAGACGCCCAGCCCCTCTTTGGGGTTGGTGATGAAGGCTTGCAACCACGAAATGTTGGCTCCGAACTTGATGTTGTGGGAACCGGTGATGAACGTGGAATCAGTGACGAGTTGGCGGGTTTGCGAGTCGTTGAGATTGGGCTGATTGGCGCCAATGCCGAGACCGGTGACATCGGAGATGTTAAAGCGTGGAGCCCCCGGCGTGGTGTTGTCGACTCCGCGGAGCCCGAGCGTGGCATTGGCATTAGTGTCTGTCGCCGGCTGCTCATTGGTGAACAGCCGGTTCCAGCCGAGGCGCGACGTGGTGAGCAAGCGCGGCGACCAGGTGTGGCTCCATACCAACCCCATGTTCGTACCCGTATTGCGAAAATTCGTCGAATCGCTTCCGAAGGCGGGCGGAGGAAGGCTGGGAGAGGAAGGCTCAAACAGGCTTTGCCGGCTGTAGCGGAAATAGACCGTATCCTTCTGGCTGAACGTGTGGTCGATTCTGATGTCGCCGCGGCCGATATCGGAGACATTGGGGGGATTCGCAAGGTAGTTCTGCGTGGCGTTGGAATTCTGCGGCGTGGGATACCAGGCGATGGCTTGACGCGAAACGCGGTCGAAGCGGCTTTCCGGGATGCGGTTTCCGGCGAAAGGCTGACGGGTGCGATTCTGCGCGTTATACGTGGCCGGATCGTGAATGATGTTGCGGATCGCACTGAAGTCGCCGGCGCGCATCGCCAGGGTGGGAATGGTATTGTTGGCGGTGCGTGATTCGCGCACGTCGG
>CALFYN010000963.1 GCA_937952345.1 uncultured Acidobacteriota bacterium | reverse complement strand
TGGGGCGCCCTCCTCATCGGCGCCATGATGGTCTTCTTCATGGGCTGGGTCGGCTTCTACTACGAAGCCCTCACCGGAGCCGAATGCTCCTGCTTCCCCTGGGTCAAACGCGCCGTCGGCCCCGGCTTCTTCGTCGGCGACGGCATCATGCTCCTCATGGCCGTGCCCGCCTACATCTGGGCCAAGCCTTCGGCCAGCCTCAAACAGGCCACCATGATCCTCGGCGGAGTCGCCGTCTTCACCGCCGCCAGCTACGGCGTGGCCTTCTCCCAGAACAACGGCACCAAAGCCCCCGACACGCTCACCGTCGATGGACAAACCACCGCCATCAACGTCGGCCGCGTCTTCCTCTATTTCTACGATCCCGAATGCGCCCACTGCGATGAAGCCGCCCGCCGCATGGCCACCTGGAACTGGAAAGACACCAAAGTCATCGGCATCCCCACCCGCGTTCCCCAATTTGGCAAGGATTTCATGCAATCCACCAAACTCAACGCCGGCAACTCCTCCGACGCCGAAGCCCTCAAAAAGCTATTCCCCTTCGGCGATCCGCCCTACGGCGTCTCCCTCGAAAACGGCCGCCAGAAAGCCGGCCACGTCATTTTCGATAAATCCCAACCCGAAGCCGATCTCAAATCCTCCGGTTTTATTGAGTAACCCACTCGTTGGTATACGTCGCCGCCGCGTCAATCCGCGCCGACCGTACCTTTTCCAACGAAACGCCCAGCACTTTCTGCAATGACGCCGGCCCGTCCGCCGGCATCTCTCCTGTCGGTGAATACATCGGCATCGCCGCCCGCACGGTTTCCGCATAGAGCGCCGCATCGTCGCCCTGAAACGCCGCCGGCATCTTCTTCGCCACCTCGCCCGGATTCGCCTGCATGAACGCGAGCGTGTTGCGCATCGCCCGCGCCAGCGCCGCGGCTTCCTGCTTATGCCCTTGCAGCCATTCGTCCGTCGCATACAGCACCGCCGCCGGATACGCCGTCGTCCCGAACACCTGCTTCACGCCCTCCTCGGTCCGCGTATCCGCCAGCACGCGCACCATCCGCGCCCGCTGCGCCAGAATCGTAATCGCCGGATCGGCCATCACCGCCGCATCCACCTTCCCCCGCTCCATCGCCGCCACTGCGCCCGCTGACATGCCCACTCCAGTCACACTCACATCCGCCGCCGCCACGCCATTCTGCGCCAGCAAAAACTTCAGCAGAAAATCCGTCGATGACCCCGGAGCCGACACCCCCACCACTGCCCCCTTCAAATCCGCCACCGTGCGGATCTGCTTCTTCGTCGCCGGCGACACCACCAGCGCCAGTCCCGGGAACCGCTGCATCGTGACAAACGCCCGCAATTTCCTGCCCTCGGCGTGCATCTGGATCACGTGGTCGAAAAACCCGCTCACAATATCCGCGCTCCCGCCCAGCAGCGCTTCCAGCGCCTTCGCCCCGCCCTGAAAATCCGT
>CALFYN010000962.1 GCA_937952345.1 uncultured Acidobacteriota bacterium | reverse complement strand
TTGGCTCCCATCGAAAGTTGCAACGTGCAGGTTGGCCCAATTTCACGTTTTGCTTCCACGACCACGAGGAAGTTGGGCCGGCGGCACTGGCAAAGATCGGAAAAGACACGGGCCTCCGGCCAGAGAATCTGTAAACTGTCGAAACCCGATTGCCGCAAATCGACCGATTCACTTCTTCGCCGGAACACTGCCGCTGTGACCGGCCGTCTTCCCCTTCGGCCCGCTCGCCGAAGCACCGTAGTTCACCGTTCCATTCGAATTCGTGCCGGAAGCGTTATAGCTGCCCGTTTGCCCGCTCGGACCCGTAACCGTCCCATTCACCGTCGCCGACCCATTGCCGTAGGTCGCCGACCCCTGCGTACTCGCCGTATTCCCATTCGGGCCCGTCGCCGTTCCACTGTAATTCGCCTGGCTCCCGTTCGATTGCACCGATCCTCCGTACGTGCTGGTCTTCCCCTTCGGCCCCGTCGTCGATCCGCTCCCGGAAGCCTGCCCGTTCCCGTAGCTGCCGCCACCTTGCGTGGTGACCGTCCCGCCATTGGCCGTGTTCGTCGAGCTCTCGTAGTTGTATTTCCCTTTGCCCGCCGAGGCTTGTCCTTTCGTTGTGCCTCCGCCCGGCCGGGACTTCTGAAAAGTCTTCGTTCCGCCCTTGCCCCGAGCCTCCAGCCCAGGCATGGCGATCATGGTAAATCCGAGAACAAAGAGAATGAGTTTCATGGGTACGAATCTTATCGGTGGACAAGCGCGATCCATGAAGCTAAGCCACCTTCGTCAACTCCTCCTGCCGCACCCATTCCCGTACCGGATTGAACCGCCCCGGCACTGCAGCCAGTTTCTTCCAAAGCACCGGCATGTCTTCCTTCAGAACAAATAAGTCGATGTTGTGCCGCTGGGCCACCGTCGCCGCATCGTCCTGCAGCATCTCAAACCGAGGCCGGTGGCTGCCGCGCAACAACGCCGATCCCCGTTCGGACCGGCAGATGTTCGTCACCAGAATGGCGTAAAACTCCTCGCGGTTGTCCCACTCGTTAAAGGTCTTCAGCACGCACGCTTTCCCCGCCGCCTGCCGCGCCTTGTGAAACAACTCATGCAGCAACACCTCATCGGCCCGATACGGTGGCGCCCCAATCCAGGTCAGCCCAATGCCGGCCGTGTAGCTCATCACCCCGGGGCTGAACCGCATCCGTCCGTCATCCTTGGGCTGGCATTGCGCTTTGCCATCGCCCAGGGCTCCCGAAGAAGTCAGATCCCGCGCCGGCTTGATCTCCACCTGCGCCCCCAGCGTCCGCAGCTCCTCCAGCACCGCCCGTCCCGTCTTCGTTCCATTCACGCTCAGCAGTTCATCGGCAACCGAGCATTCCCAGAATTTCCGCTTCTCCTCCGGCTTGGCATGCAGCGCCGCCGAAAAGCCGGCGATCGCCGCCCCTTGCTGAATCAAGCCCGGCACCGCCGACAGCTTCGTATTCGGCGGCAGTTTCACCCCAGGCTTCCACACCGATGCCGGCACGTACACGCCCGGCGGCAATCCCTTCGGTTCCGTTCCATCCAGAAACTCACGCCCGTCAATCGTCACAAATCCTTCGTAACGAATCATGTTTGCACCTCCGTTGGAATGAGCCCTCTTGCGGACTTACCTTTCATCGCGGGATCCCCACCCGAATCCCATCACCAGATGACACCAACACCTCATCTGCGATATAAAGCAGAAATCGCAAAGGAGCTACCAAGCCGTGGAATCGCAACCCAGACAAACCCGTAGACAAATGTTGGGCCTCCTCGCCGGAGCCGCCGCCAGCACCATCGCCACCCAAGCAGCCACCCCCGATCGTCCCAACATCCTCTTCATCTACACCGACGATCATTCCCATCGCACCCTCAGTTGTTATGAGGAAGCCTACCCCTGGGTCCGCACGCCCGCCATCGACAAGCTCGCCAAGGAAGGTGTCCGCTTCCGCGCCGCCTACAACGGCGCATGGTGCATGCCGTCGCGAGCCACGCTCCTCACCGGCCACTACCAGCACGGCGTTGAATCCATGCGCATGGAAGGCAGCTACCCCGGCAGCGCCTACGATCCCGCCAAGTGCCCCTTCTGGCCCAAAGTCTTCCGCCAGCGCGGCTACTTCACCGCCCAAATCGGCAAATGGCACACCGGCACCGACACCGGCTACGGCCGCGATTGGGATTTTCAAATCGTCTGGAATCGCCCCAAACACCCCGAAACCAACCAGAATTACTACTACCACCAGCCCATCACCTATCAGGGCGGCAAAACCGAATTCCTCGAACGCTACTCCACCGACCAATACACCGATTGGGCTCTCGACTTCCTCAAAGGCAACGGCCGCGACAAAAGCAAGCCCTACTACCTCTGGCTCTGCTACGGCGCCGTCCACTCCCCCTACCAGCCCGCCGAGCGCCACAAGAAGGAGTACGCCGGCGTCGACATCGACACCCCCAAGGACATGTTCCCCCCTCGCCCCGGTAAACCCGCCTGGGCCCAGAAAATCAACATGTGGCAGAAGGACGCCAACGGCAAGCCCTTCTCCGGCAAATTGTCCTTCATGGATTGGGTGCGCCAGTATCACCAGGGCGTCAACGCCATCGACGAAGGCGTAAAGCGCATCATGGATTACCTCGATCAATCCGGCGAGCGCAAAAATACCTTCGTCATCTTCACCTCCGATCAAGGCCTCGCCTTCGGCCAGCACGGCTTCCGCGGCGTCAAAGTCGCTCCCTACGACGACAACATCCGCTCCCCGCTCATCTTCTCCATGCCCGGCAAAGTCCCCCAGGGCAAGGTCTGCCAGACGCCGGTCGCCGGAGCCGATATCGTCCCCACCATCTGGTCCTTCGCCAAGGAAAAACTACCCTGGGAAATGCACGGCCGCGATCTCACCCCGCTCATCATGAATCCCGAAAAAGGCTGGTCTTATCCCGCCTTTATGACCGCCACCGGACAGAAATACGGCTCCGACACCAACAACATCCCCAAGGGGGAAGGCGTCATCCACAGCCAGGTGCCCTGGTATGTCATGATCCGCGATGAGCGCTTCAAATACGTCCGCCCCCTCACCGAAGATCTCGAGGAACTCTACGACCTCCAGAAAGACCCCCAGGAACTCGATAACCTCGCCGTCAAACGCGAGCATCAGGCCCTGCTCAAAAAAATGCGCGCCATGGCCATCGCCGAACTCCGCCGCACCAAGGCCGGCTTCGTCGATCGCATGCCCGCCGT
>CALFYN010000961.1 GCA_937952345.1 uncultured Acidobacteriota bacterium | reverse complement strand
CCGGCGATATCACCAATCCCGCCGACCGGGCGCGCGTCGTGGAGCAGGCCATCGCACATTTTGGCCGGATTGACGTTCTCATCAACAACGCTGGCGCCGGACTCTACGCCCCCTCCTGGCAGGCGCCGCTGGACGATGTGCGCCGCATGTTCGAACTCAACCTGTTTGCCGCGCTGGGGATGATCCAACTCGTTACTCCCGGCATGCGTGCGCGGCACAGCGGGCTCATCGTGAACGTTGCCTCCATTGCGGGAAAGGTGACCCTTCCCTGGCTGACCCTCTATTCGGCATCCAAATACGCCCTGGGTTCGCTCACCGACGGCCTGCGCATGGAACTGCGCCGCGACGGCATTGATACCATGACCGTATGTCCTGGATATGTTTCCACGCACTTTCAGGACCACGTGTTGCGCGGCCGGCCTCCAGAGCATGTGCGGCGCACCAAGTGGTTCAAGATCACCCCCGAAAGATGCGCCCAGGACATAGTAAAAGGGATAGAGCGAGGCGCCAGGACGGTAGTCACACCGAAGAGCGGTTGGGCGTTTGTCGTATTGGAGCGGCTGCTGCCCGCATGGGTGGATCGCAAACTCGAGGAAATCTATTTTCGCGGACTTCAGCAATCATGATCCCTAAACTGAGACGCACGCCCGGAGTATACCTGGTTGGCTTTATGGGTTCCGGCAAAAGCACAGTGGGCAGACTGCTCGCCGGGGAATTGGGTTGGCGCTTTGCCGATCTTGACGACGACATCGAGGCCAGGGAACAGATTCCGATCGCGGAGATCTTTGCCGCGCGCGGGGAGCCGGAGTTCCGCCGTATCGAATCCGAATGCCTCGCCTCCAGAGTGCGCGAAGTGCGAAACATGCAACCACTGGTTCTTGCCCTGGGAGGCGGGGCCTTTGTTGCCGAATCCAACCGCGCACTCATCGCGGATGCCGGCGTTTCCATCTGGCTCGATTGCCCGTTGGAACTGGTGGAACAGCGTGTCGCCGGGTTCAGCCACCGGCCGCTGGCAAAGGATCCCGCTGCGTTCCGCAAGCTGTTCGCCGACCGCCAGGCGGTGTACGCACTGGCGGACTACCGTGTGCCGGCGGAAACCGACGACGCCGCCTCCCTGGTTCGGGCGATCCTAGATTTACCAGGAGTATTTTGACAGATGAGCCTACGTAACGATGCATTGGCGATCATGAAGGCGGCGTTCCGCGCCGCTGATCCCGTGGAAGCTGTGCTGCGCAATGTGCGCCTGGCTGGCGATACCTTGATCGTGGGAAAAACCCGCTACCGTCTGGCCCGTTACGAGCGGGTCCTGGTCCTGGGCGCGGGCAAGGCCGGTGCAACGATGGCGCTCGCACTCGAAAAGCTGCTGGGAAAACGCATCTCCGGCGGCCTCGTCAATGTGAAGTACGGGCATACAGCGCCGCTCAAGCGGGTGGAGATCAACGAATGCGGCCACCCCGTCCCCGATGAAGCCGGCGTCAGAGGTTCCGAGAGAATCGCCAGAATGGCCAGCGAAGCCGGTGAAAAAGATCTGGTGCTTTGTGTCGTGAGCGGGGGAGCCTCCGCCCTGATGCCCGCGCCCGCCGCCGGCATCAGTCTTGCCGAAAAGCAGGCTGTCACGAAACTGCTGCTCGCCTGCGGCGCGAATATTCATGAGATCAACTCCGTTCGCAAGCACCTTTCCACGTTGAAGGGGGGACAGTTGGCCCGCCTCGCTTATCCCGCTACGGTGATCACTCTCATGCTCTCCGACGTGATTGGCGACAATCTGGATGTCATCGGCAGTGGCCCCGCCACGCCGGACCTGTCCACATTCGCGGATGCTCTCGGCATCCTCAAGAAATACGGCTTGCTCGACAAGGCGCCCGCCTCCGTGCGCCAACGATTGGAACAGGGCGCGGCGGGGAATCTCCCGGAAACTCCGAAATCCCTCGATCGAACCCAAAACCTGGTTGTGGGCAGCAACCGGCTGGCGGTCGATGCCGCGAAAGCGAAAGCCAAAGCCCTGGGCTACCGGACGCTCGTTCTCTCCACCACCATTGAAGGCGAAACCCGGGATGTGGCCCGTATGCACGCCGCCATCGCGCGCGAGATGCGGACTTCCGGCGAACCGCTGAAGCCTCCCGCCTGTATCATCTCCGGCGGAGAGACTACCGTAACCTTGCGCGGCAACGGCAAGGGCGGCCGCAATCAGGAATTTGCTTTAGCGGCATCGTTGGACGTGGACGGCATGCGGGACGTGTTGCTGTTGAGCGCGGGAACCGACGGCACCGACGGTCCCACCGATGCCGCCGGCGCCTGGTGCGATGGCAACACTCTGGCGCGCGCCCGGGCCGCTGGTTTGGATGCGGCGCAATACCTCGCCGAAAACAACTCCTACGAGTTCTTCGACAAGTTGGGCACCCTCATCCGGACCGGCCCGACCAACACCAACGTCATGGATGTGCGGCTCGTTCTGGTGGGGAAATAGCCCATGGATGTGTGGGACGATCTGATACAGCAATCGCTCGATCACGAGACTCTCGTGAACGAGCAGGAGCAGTTGGAATGGATCGCGCGCGAACCCGGCAACGCCGTCCCCTTCTACAATCTGGCGCAACTCCGCCGCATGCAATACAAGCAGGATGAAGGGCTCGCCCTGCTGCTGCACGCCGTATCCCTCGATGCCGCCTGCGCTCCGGCGCATGTGTCGCTGGCGGAAATCTATGCCGTGAAAGGCGACTACCGCGCGGCCTGGAAGCATGCGCTCGACGCCGCGCAGGCTGGGGACTCCAAAGCTGTCGAGATGCTTGAGCGTCACCGCATCGCACGCCCGTAGGCTTGTCTCCGAAGGCGGTTCCGATAGACAATAGCGGCCATGGCTACCCGAGAATCCCGCCGCAATTTCGTCACTCGCGCACTGAGCGTGGCCGCTCTCGCCGATCAGGTCATCGCACAGACATCCTCTGCGTCCGCCACGGGAATGCCCATGCGCGTCCTGGGACGCACGGGCGTGCGCGTGTCCATTGTGGGCATCGGCGGATGGCACATCGGCGCCGTGCCCGACAAAAAAGAAGCCGTGCGCATCATGCATGCCGCCATCGATGAAGGCATCAGCTTCTTCGACAATGCCTGGGACTATCAGGATGGCGGTGCCGAAACCGTCATGGGCGAAGCGCTCTCCGGCGGCAAGCGCAACAAGGTCTTCCTGATGACCAAAAACTGCGAACGCGACTACAAGGGCTCCATGAAGAATCTGGACGATAGCCTGCGCCGCCTGAAGACGGACCGCCTCGACTTGTGGCAGTTCCACGAAATGGTCTATGACAATGATCCCGATTGGGTCTTCGAAAAAGGCGGACTGAAGGCCGCCCTCGAGGCGCAGAAAGCCGGCAAAGTGCGCTTCATCGGCTTCACCGGACACAAGGATCCACGCATTCACTTGAAGATGCTCGCCAAACCGCACAATTGGGATACGGCCCAGATGCCCATCAACGTCCTCGACTACAGCTATCGCAGCTTTCAGAACGAGGTCGTGCCGGTGTGTCTGAAAAACAACGTCGGGGTCATCGGCATGAAGGGATTGGCGGGCGGCTATCCACAGGGGCGCCTGCTCAGCCATGTCAAACTCACCGCAGAGGAATGCTACCGCTACTGCCTCAGCCTCCCGGTCGCCGTGCAAGTCATGGGCATCAACTCCATGGAACATCTCAAGGCGGATATTGCCCTCGCACGCAACTTCCAACCGCTCACCACACAGGCCAAGCAGCGGTTACTGGCCAAGGTGAAAGACGTTGCCGGCGACGGGCGGCATGAGCTGTTCAAATCGACGAAGAACTACGACGGCCCGCACCACCGGCGCCAGCACGACTTCGCAGTCGACGCAGACTGATCACCGCCGCGCCCCCTGCCATCAACAGCCAGGTTCCAGGCTCGGGCGTGACGCTCTCGGGCGAGTTGCCTCCATCACCTTCGCGGAGTGCGGGCACAATATCCAGCCAGGAGTGCAGTCGCGGACGCTCCTCCATGTACAGCAGTCCACGTAACACCAGCATCATCCCTTCCCATTGTCCGGTGAGGACGCCGAGTTCGATTTCGTACCAGGCCCGCGCATTGGGAACCTGCGCCCACTCCGGAGTGTTGACCACCGTGACCGGATGGACGTAGTTGCTGAAATCCAGCCCGCCGTAGCAGAACAGGCAGTCCTCCAGCGGCGAGGCCAGGGCCGGCGCTGCTGCCAGCGCCAACCCCAGGAGAAGCGTTCTCATGTTTCTACCCTTGCCTCAGACCCGGACTCTCTTCTTCGAGCCGAACAGCACCGCCAGCAGGCCGATGCCGAAGTAGCTGAGGGTGGGAACCTCCGGAGTTTCACCCGGGGGAGGTGGCGGAGGATCGTTGTTGGCGACACCATAGGAGAAGTTGTCAAGTACCACGTCACCCGTGCCCGGCGCAGTGATAATTTCGATTTGCTTGATGCCCGCCGTGCCCGTATAGCCGAAGAATACAGGTGTCGTGGAGGTGTTGGCCACGGTTGCGATGGTGGTCGTGTAGTCAGGCGTGACGCTACCTACGTTGTATATCCGGATGGTTACCGTCTCCGCCGTATTGTTCACCGTGAATACGTTGAACCCTACGGCCGTGTTGGTGGTTAACGCCAGCGTTGCCAGGAAGCCCGCATCGATTGTCCCCGTGTCCGCGAATATGCAACGGGTGTCGCAGGAATTGCCGTAGCTGCTTCCCACAATATCGAACCACATCGCACCCACCGGAGCGAAGAATACCGTGTCACCGCCGCTTCCCTGCGTCAAGTTCAAGACCGTGGCCGTACCCAACGCGTTGAAACTGATATCCTGCCGGCTCGCCAGCGCCGCCTCCCAGGTCGCACGGTCATTGAATACCGCGCCTGTCGCCGGCATAACAGCCAGCGCAACAACCGCCACCGCAACCAAACAAACATGC
>CALFYN010000960.1 GCA_937952345.1 uncultured Acidobacteriota bacterium | reverse complement strand
AACTCCGCCAGTTGGTTCGGATCCTCGGGCAAGCTGTAGTTGAAGAAGAGAACGTACTCGGCATCGGGATTCGCCGTAATGCGTCCTTTCAAGGCAGTGCCATCCGCCCGCGACACCATCATGCCTTTCAGTTCTTCGTCGCCCACGTCCATGATGACCCGCGTGGGGCTGGTCTCACTGTTGTAGACCACCGCCGCCAGAGCGCCGGCCCGCCGCGCATTGGCCAACTTCACCGAAAAATTGCACGTGCCGCGCAGGATGAGCACGATTTTTCCTTCCAGACTACCCGCCGGAAGCGCGTCGCAGGCCAGGCCGCTCGGATCGAGTGTAGCCACATCGGCCATCGTCGCCCGCACCTGCGGCACCTCTTCGCTATTGGACGCCGGCGCCGCCGTGAAGCGCGTGGAAGGAAGCGCGATCACCGCCGGACTGGTCGGCAAGCGGTCATTTTCGGACGCCCCCACTCCAATCACATGCATGCTCGAAGCACTGTCGCCCGCCGTCGCGTTGTCCGGCCCTTCGTTGCCTGCCGCCGCCACAACGATGACCCCCATCTCCGCCGCGCGGGCAATGGCCGGAGTCAGCAGATCGTCTTCCGGCAGCGTGATCGCCGGCCCGCTGAAGCTGAGATTGATGACGTCCATGCCGTCCTTGACGGCGTCGTCCATGGCGCGCAAGGCATTGTCGATCGAGATCGCACCGGCCGTCCCCTCGGCAATCTGATAATTGCCGAGCCAGGCCTTCGGCGCCGCACCGGCCATCACACCGCGGGGCCCTTCGTGGTAGACCGCCGCGGCAGCCGTCGCCACCGCCGTTCCGTGTCCGACTTCATCTTCCGCCGTGCCGTCGTAGCTGCGCGCCACAATGATCTTCGAACTCGTGAAACGCTGATTGCCCTCCGGCGAAAACACCGGGAACCCGTCGGGCGCACTCAGATCCTCATCGAGAAATGCGAAATGGAAATTGTCGATGCCCGTGTCGAGGATGGCGATCTTCATGCCCGCCCCGGCGCGCGCCCTGCCCCCAGCCTTGACCCAGGCTTCCGGGAACCGTAGCAGATTCATGGCATGATCGAGCTTGAGTTGCAGATACCGCGACTGCACGACGCGCCGCACACCGGGCAAATTGGCGAGCAACGCCGGATCGGCGCCCTCCACCACCACGGCGTTCGCCACGGTGTCCACGGTGCCGCGCACCCGCACCTGGCGTGCCGCCAGCGCGGATCGAACCGCATCTTGCCGCGCGCGCACCACGGCCGCCCGTTCCACCCGCTTTTCCCTGGTGAATGCGGCCAGCGGTTCTCCTTCCAGTTCCAGGATGTAACGCCCCGGAATCGGCTGCGCTTCCAGTGACACAATCAGCCAGAAGGCGGTAAGAATCAGACGGAACATATGGTTTATTCTCTCACTGACGATCTGAAAGGTTAAACCGGGGAAACGGCTGGAAGTTTCAAAGGGGGAGCCTGAGAAAAAAAGCCCGGGCCATGCGAGGATCGCTCCACGGCCCGGGAAACAGCTCTCTCTCTGTCAAGGTTCGCCCTACAAAACTTGTTATTGGCTGATGGATTCGGCTTCTTCCCGCGTCAAACCGATGCCGAGCCCGGCCGTCGCGCCGGCCACCACCACGCCGGCGATCACCGCCGTAGTAGCGCTAATGCCCGCCGCCGCTCCGGCCGCTCCAGCCGCGGTGGCCGCACCTGCAGCGCCAGCCCCTGCGCCGGCTCCTGCCGCGCCCGCGGCGCCAGCGGCGCCAGCCGCCCCTGCAACGGCTGCGCCGCCGGCATCGCATGCCTCCGCTTTCTTCTCACCGTTCGATTTCACCTGGCTGACGCGGAGCACTTGCGCCGCCGGAGCCGCTGCCTGCGCGGAAACCTCCAGCGAACCGGAAACCTCCACCATACGGCCTACTTCGCGCTCCAGCCCGCGCCCTTGCAACTCAAAGGTCACGCCCGAAACCTGGTCCGTCAGCAGATAGTGCCCGTCCGCCTTGCGCAGGCACCCCCGAACCGCGTTGCTTCCCGCTCCGGCCGCGGCCGCCTGCAGCGCCACCGCCCGGCCCGGCATCAGCTTCGCCAACAGCAGCCCTGCTTCATTGCGCACTTGCACCGGCCCGCCAAACGCCGTGACTTTCACCTGCTTCGCGTTACTCCATTCCACCTTCGCCTTCGCCGGCGCAGCCGCATCAATGCGAAAACTCCCTGCCTGAATCCCGAATCCTCCACCTTGCTCCAGTTGCCCGGCGCCCTTCTCCAGCACTACATAATCCCGGTACACTTTGCCGCGCGATCCGCTGTCCAGCAGCATCCGCGCGCCTCCCGCCATCCGCAACTCCGACGTCGCCTTGGTGGTCTCCACCACCGATCCTTCGAATAAGGTGCCGCTGCTCGCTACACGCGACGTGTCCACAGCCACCGGCCCTTTCGCCACCACTACCCCGATCGCCGGACTTGCTGCCCAGCCAATCGATAACTGCAAGACCAGCGCCAGCGCCATCATCGCCTGCCACCGGCTCCCTGCTATCGTGTTCATGCCTCGTCTCGCTCTCATGCCTCGCCTCGCTCCTTGCGGGTATTCCCGGTACCCGCGTTTGCGGGTCCTCTCTCTCTTCTTCGGTCAAAAAAAGAAAGAACTTGAGTTCGGTGAGAAAAAATAAGTCGTTCTCACACAATGTATTACAGAAGTATGCCGATCGTCCGCCGCGCCCCCGCTTACCTCCTCGCCGCCCTCGCCGCCCTAGCCGCCTTCCACGCCCTCCGCTTCGCCTACGCCGACTTCCTCTTCCAGTCCGGCACGCCCGAAAACCTCCACCGTGCCGCCCGCATCGTCCCCTCCAACCCCATCTACGCGCTCCGCTCCGGCGACCCCAAACGAGCCCTCGCCCTCAACCCCTACCTCTCGGAGGCGTGGATCGAACTCGCCCAGCAGGCCGAATCCGCCAACCACCCCGCCGAAGCCGAGCGTCTCTACCTGGAGGCCTCCAAAGTAGACCAGACCTTCGCTCCCCGCTGGGCGCTGGCGAACTTCTACTTCCGCCGCCAGCAAGCGGACGATTTCTGGCGCTGGCTGCGCCTGGCCGCCGAACGCAGCTACGGGGACCGCACGGCGCTGTTCCGGCTCGCCTGGCATTTTACAGAGGATTCGCAACAAATTCTCCGTCAATCGATTCTCCCGACGCCGGAATTCCTCGGGCTGTATCTTGATTTCCTGCGCACCGAAGCGAAATGGGAGGCCGCCGTCGAAGCGGCATCCGAACTCGCCCCGCTGGCACGGCCGCCGGAAAAGGCGAAGCTGCTCGATCTGTGCGAATCGCTGTTGCTGGCCGGCCGGGGCGATGCCGCCGTGCGCATATGGAACCTATGGGATCCGGCGCAGAGGCTCGATGTCGCCGCGGGGCAGTCACTGGCCAACGGAGATCTCGCCCGCGAGCCGCTCGGCAAGGGATTCGATCTCCGTTTCCCCTGGCGCGCGGGTGTCACACACCGCTGGTCGGCGCAGGCGCGGCAGATCCGAATCACCCTCGACGGCCGCGAGCAGGAGCGCACGGAACTGCTCGAACAGTTCGCCCCGGTTGTTCCCGGCGCGGCTTACGTCTACGAATTCCAATACCGCCTGGAGCGTATCCCCGCGCATTCGGGAATTCGCTGGAGTTTCTCCTGCCCGGAACAACCCGATTTTCTCGAAATCCTCATCGGCCGGGCGCCGCCGGACTTCGTCACCATCGCAACGCCGCTGCGGATTCCTCCCCGTTGCCACATGCTGCGCATCACGCTTGGCTACCAGCGTCTCCCCGGAACCGTGCGTCCGGAAGGCGATTTCTTACTCACCGCCCCACTCACGCTCACGCGCACACGATAGAATGTCGTCTATGCGGTTAGCAATTTGCCTGCTCGCCCTCACGGCTTCTCTCACCGGCCAGACTCCGCAGAAGTACCCGGAACTGCCTGCCGGCGTGA
>CALFYN010000959.1 GCA_937952345.1 uncultured Acidobacteriota bacterium | reverse complement strand
GTGCCGCCAGCGCGCCGCATGTGGGCGGAGGGAGCGCAGGGCTGTCATGAGGATAACACGAGGGTGTGGGCGCGGCTTTGGGGAAAACCAGGTGCGGGACTTGTTTTCATACAGTTAGAGATTTTTCCAGCTTGGTGAATCAAAGGGTTTGGGCCGCCGATGAACGCCGATTAACGCGGATGGGTGCTTAGGTGATGGAGAGCTCTACCCAGACGATGCGGGCGTTTGCCGTGGCTTCGATTTCGATGGCGTTGTAGCCGCGCTGCAGGGCTGACAGCGGTGCGCGGAAGCGAAACATCGGCGAAGGGGAGTGCGGTTTATCGGGTTTCGTATCGGAGGAATAAGAACATGGCGCGCCGTTGAGCAGGACTTTCCAATCGCGGGCTGGTGCTTCTTCGACGCCGAGGCGGATTTCGATGTTTGCCTGCGCGGGCTTCGGGCCGGTGGGGATGCGGAAGGTGCGCCACTGGCCTTTGGCGATGGATTGCGGGAGGGGTATGGCTTGGGGCTCGCCGGGGGCCCAGGTGTCGGGATAGGTGATGACGTGGCGGCGCGGCTTGCCTGCGAGGGTAGCGAGACTGCCTGCTTCGCGGAGGATCTTCGCGTTGTCGGCGAGGTTATCGATTGCCGTCTCCGAATCCATGTAATTGAAGAGATAGATACGGTCGGCGCCGCGATCGAGGAGGGCCGCTGCTGCTCCGCGCACGGTTTCGAGGGAGTTTTTCTGATAGGGCTTTTCGCCGGGATGCGCGCGGAGGAGGAGTTCGAGGCCCGCGGCCAGGGTGACGTTGGTGCCATGCAGCAGGGCGCACCATTGTTCGACCGGCATGTCGGGTTCGATGGTGGCCCAGAACGGGGTGATGACGAGGAAGTCGATGAGACGGCGGCGAGCCCAGGTGACGGCATCCATGCCGAGGCCGAGGGCGGATTCCGGCCGTGAGGCAACGCGCGCGCCGAGGCGGATGCGATGGCCACGCTTCTTCTGGGCGGCGTCGAGAATGCGGCGGACTTCGGCGGTGAACTCGGTCAGCAGCGCCGCGCCTTCGCGCTCGTGGCCGGGGCGGAAGTGATAGCCGAAGCGCATCCAGTCGAGTTCGAGGCCATCGAAGTCGTAGCGTTCGGCGAGTTCGCGGACGAGTGTGAGGTGGTGGTCGCGCACGGGCTTGTGGCCGTAGTCGAAGGCGCGGTCGCTCCAGCCGGAGAAGCGATAGGGGACGCGGCGGTATTCGGGGTGCGCGCGCCAGAATTCGCTGTGGATGTAGGCGCGTTCGTCATCGACGTTGTGGATGTCGTTCATGCGCATGGTGACCCAGGGCGAGAGCTTGTGCTTGCGGGCCTGGACGATCCAGCGGGCGTAGAGGTCGATGCCGTCTTCGTTCAACTGCCACGCGGAGTGGATCCAGCGGCGGGCGGACTTGCGACCCTCGGGGGTGAGGCTGGCGAGCAGGGGCTGATCGTCGGGGCCGTTGGGATCGTAGCCGCGCCAGATGGGATCCCATACTTTGCTCGCGTAGCTGGTGCGCATGCAGTTGACGTTGAGGATGAGTTCGCGGACTTGGGTGGCGGCGTATTGTTCCACCCATCCATCGACGTCGGCGAGTGTGAGGCGCTTGCCCTGGCGCGAGGTGAAGAAGTGGCTGCTGTCTTCGTTGAAGCTGAGTCCGCCGGGTGTGGTGGTGTTGGCGGCGGCAAATGTGGGGAGCGTGGCGAGCCACTGGCGGCGCGTCATCTGGCGCACCGGAAGCCGAGGTTCGGCGTTTTCTGATTGGGGCGCACCCAATTGCGGAAGAAGACGGTGATGCGCGCCGGGCTATCGGACCATGCGCCGCCGCGGATGACTTTGTAGGATCCGGTTTCGGGGCCTTTGGGATTTTTGGCGGGCGAGGATTTGTAGTATTCGCGGGTGAACCAATCGGCGCACCATTCGCTGACGCTTCCGGCCATGTCGTGGAGTCCGAATTCGTTGGGCGGGTATTTGGCGACGGGGCCGGGTCCGGATTGGGAGTTGTAGAGGGCGAGTTTGGGATCGGCCTTGTCGCCCCAAGGGTAGGAGAGGCCTTCTTTGCCGCCGCGTGCGGCGCGCTCCCATTCGGCTTCGGTGGGGAGGCGTTTGCCCTTGAAGGCGCAGTAGGCGGTGGCGTCGTCGTGGTCGACGTTGTAGATGGGATGGTCGGCGGCTTCGGCGGGCATCTTGCCTTCGAGCCAGTGAGAAGGCGGCTTGCGGTGGGTGGCTTTGACGAACTCTTCGTACTGGCGGTGGGTCACTTCGGTCTTGTCGAGCTGGTAGGCATCGAGGTAGACCTTGTGATCGGGGCGGTCGTCCAATAAAACAATGGGACGCATTGTTGTTTTATCGTCGGGGGTGAGTTTGGTGCGGCCCATGGTGAACTCGCCGGCGGGGATTTCGACCATGTCCTGGGCGGGGAGGGCGAGCGCGAGCAGCAAGAGGAAGAAAGGAGTCAGGAGACAGGAGTCAGGAGTCAGAATGTTAGTCTGGCTTTTGGCACGTCCGCGCCACTTAGACAAAGAGTTCTGCGATCTCGTCATCCATCACCATTTCCGTGGCGCCGAGCACATCCACATAGCGGTAGGCGCGCTTGGAAGGCGTGTTGGTCAGTTCCTTCTTCCAATCGATGCCGATGGCGGAGTAGATGGTGGCGTAGATGTTTTCGGTCTTGGGCTGCATGCGCTTGTACTTCCAGCCGGTGTCGACGACGGTGAGTCCGTCTTTGTCGGTTGCGCCGAGGATGCGGCCGGGCTTGACGCCGCCGCCGGCGAACAGCGAGATGTAGGCCGGATTGTAATGATGGCGGCCGGCGTTGCCGTTCAATGCGCCGGGGGTGCGGCCGAATTCGGTGATCATGACGACCATGGTTTCGTCGAGCAGCGATTTGCCTTTTTCGCGCGGCGAGGGTGAGGCGCTGAGATCGCGCAGCAGGTTGGCCATGGCGCGATCGAATTCATTGCAGCGGATGTAGTGATTCGATTTCGAGGCGTGATTGAAGATGTTCTTGTGGTGATCCCAATCGGGGTGGGTGATATGGATGTAGCGCGTGCCGGCGTCGGCCTGCACGAGGTTGCGGGCCAGCAGGCAGCCGAGGCCGACTTCATTTTCGCCGTAGCGGGCACGCTCTTCCTGCGACATGGCGAACGCCTTGGGCCAGCGCGAGTCGCCGAGCACCTGATAGGCGGACTGCTGAAAATCGCGGAAGCCGATGAAGGAACGGTCGCGGCCTTCGCGCGATGGGGCCATGGCTTTGTCGAGTTCGTGGAGCAGGCGGTAGCGCTCTTCGAGAACTTGCAGCGCTTCGCCTTCGACGGCGGTAGCGCCGATGCCGGCTTTGAGGTTGATGTCGAGCACGGAATGCTTCGGCGGGAGGAAGCCGGTGTTGATGGCGCCGCAGCCGGAGGTGTCGAGATTGCAGCCGATGTAGGTGGGGAAGGTGTCGGTTTCGCGGCGCTGCTTTTCGAACTCGTAGGAGATGACGGAGCCGACGCTGGGGATTTCGGGCGCGATGGCGGGATTCAACGGGCGTCCGGCCTGCGTGTAGTATTGGCCGCGGAAGTGGACGACTTCGTGGCTCTTCATGGAGCGGATGATGGA
The DNA here is from genome assembly GCA_937952345.1 of uncultured Acidobacteriota bacterium. Taxonomy (GTDB): domain Bacteria; phylum Acidobacteriota; class Terriglobia; order Bryobacterales; family Bryobacteraceae; genus CADEFT01. The sequence goes on along the minus strand of CALFYN010000959.1, from coordinate 12,649 downwards.
GACTTTGTCCATCTCTTTGGAGAGCTCGGGGAAGAGGCGATGGCTGAGGTAGAGATTGTCGCGGATGGGGCGGACGTCGAGGTCTTTGGGTGTGCCTGCGGATTCCTTGAAGTCGAAGGAGTCGAGGTGCGAGATGGCACCCGCGAGTTCGATGACGATGGCGAAACGGGCCGTGCCGCGCGGGTTGGCTTTGCCGGCGGCGCGCGCACGGATGGGCATGAGCGATTGCTCAGCGAAAGCGCCTAGCAGGCCATAGCCGCCCAGCCGCAGGATGTCGCGGCGGTGAGGAAGGAAGCTGGAGATCGGCGTGCGCATGGTGTTTAGTAATTGAAGATGAATTCCGGACTGTTGATGAGAGCCCACTGGAGGTTTTCGGCGCCGCGGCGGCGGTCCTTGTCGAGGGCTTGGATGGCCACTTCGCGCTCTTGCGCGGTGGGCTTGCGGCTGATGGTGGCGAGGAAGAGGCGCTCAGCCAGTTCGGGATTGGTGGTGGTTTCCTTGAGCAGGGCTTCGACGCGCGTGCCTCCCATGGCCAGCACACGATCTGTGACGATCTTCGATTGCATGAGCAGCATGGCCTGCAGCGAACTGGCGGGGGTCTTCTTCGGCATTTCATCGCGATTGGACTGGCCGAAGATTTTCATGAAGCCTTGTACTTCCTTGCCGGCTTTTTTCGGCTCCGACATTTGCTGCACCATGGGGACCTTTTCGGTGCCGCTGGAGAAGGCGGCGGGCTTGTTGGTGGCGAGCGCAATGGCGTCGTGCAGTTCGGCGGCACTGAGCATGCGCACGAATTTGCGGGCGTAGTAGGAGTTGTACTGCTCTTTCCATTCGCCGTCAAAGCGCGAGCTGAGCTGATAGGCGCTGGAGGTCATGATGCGGCGCATGAATTTCTTGAAGCTGTAGTTGCTCTGCTGGAAATCGCGGGCCATGGCGTCGAGCAGTTCGGGATTCGATGGCTGAAGGGTCCAGCCTTCGGGGAGGTTGTTGCGGTCGTAGCGGGCGAGGTCGAAATCGTCGACTGGTTCGACGATGCCGAAGCCCATCAGTTCGGCCCAGATGCGATTGGTGAAGGCGCGGGAGAACTGAATGTGGGTGGTGAGCATGCGCGCCAGTTCGTCGCGCTCGTGCTGGCCGGGGCGCGGCTCTTCGCCGGTGAGGATGAAGCGCGGCTTGCTGCTGCCGCCGGTGCGGGCGACGCGGACGATGGATTCGGATTTCGTATCGTAGCCGGGCGCTTCGTCATCGACGGTGTATTCCTGGTTGGCCTGATAGCCGTTCTCCCAATTCATGATCTGTCGCGTTTTGCCGTAGAAGCCGGCCTGGCGGAAGAAATCTTCGCGCTTCTTGCCGACCAGGAAGACGTTGACCTTTTCGAGGTGATTCTTGCCGTCGTGGCAGGAGATGCAGGCGAGATTGAGGCCGAGGAATACTTTGCCGTAGGTGACGGTGAACTCGTCGACGGTGTCGGGAATGTTGACGAGGTCCATGCCGTCGGGGGCATCGGGATCGTCTTTGGCTTTGACGAAGTCGCGGGCGAAGTAGAGTCCGCCGGGCACGGAGAAGCTGGTTTTGCCGCCGCCGGTGAGGAGATCGGTGACCACTTCGTTGTAGGGGCGATCGAGGCGGAGCCACTCGCGCAGCCAGTAGTGGAAGAGGTTCAGGCCGTAGCCCATGCGGCCGCCGGCACGATAGAGATCTTCGAAGTAATAGGTCCACTTGTCGATGAAGCCGTTGCTCGAAAGGAGGCGGTCCACGAGCTTTTCGCGCTTGGCGGGATCTTTGTCGGCGAGGAAGGCGGAGAGCTGATCGTAGGGCGGGATGCGTCCGGTGGCGTCGAGCCATGCGCGGCGCGCGAACTCTTCGTCGCTGGCGAGTCTGGCGTGCGGGACGCCGTCTTTCTTCATGCGGCCGAAGATGTGTTCATCGATGTAGTTGCGCAGTGGGATATCGGTGGCGCCTTCGCGGGCCGGAAGTTTGGCGGCCACTTGCGATGTGATGGCCGCGGTGTTTTTGCTGGGATTGGCGGGGGGTTGAAAGAGCGCGCGGTGTGCGGCATCGATTTCATCCTGGCCGTGGAGGCTGCTGCTGGCCTGCTTGAGATGGAAGATCTGGACGCGCTTGCCGTTCACCTCGGCGATGAAGAGGCGGCCTTTGGAATCGGTGGCCATGAGGTGCGGCAGTTGCAGGGTTTCGGGGTTGCCCCACTGCGTGGCGATGGCGCCGTCGCTGAGGTTGAGGTGCGTCATCTTGTGCGCGTCGCCGTCGGAGATGATGAGCTGGCCGCCGTGCACGTGGAGTCCGAATGGGTTTCCGAAGCCTTTCCATTCGTGGAGCAGCTTGCCATCGGTGGAGAAGACCTGGACGCGGTTGTTGCCGCGGTCGGCGACGTAGATGCGGTCTTTGTTGTCGATGGCGAGTCCGTGGGCGGTGGCGAATTCGCCGGGGGCCTTGCCCTTCTTGCCCCAGGTTTGGAGAATCTCACCTTTTGTATTGATGCGGGCGAGGCGGCCGTTGCCGGTGTCAGCGACTACGATCTCGCCTTTCGAGGTGAAGACGAGATCATCGGGGGATTTGAAATTGCCTTCGAGGGTTTGGAGGAGCTTGCCGGCGGGGGTGAATTTGCGAATGTTGTTGAGCTTGTTGTCGGTGGTCCAGAGGTTGCCTTGCGGGTCGATGCGAAGGCCGTGGGGAACCTGGAACATACCGTCGCCGAAGCTGCGGAGGTGCTTGCCGGCGCGATCGAAGACCATGAGCGGCTTTGGGCCGCGGTGAAGCACGTAGATATTGTCCTTCTGGTCGATGGCTACGGCGGAGAGGGCACCGATCTCTTCGTTGGCGGGAAAGCGGAGGAAGCCCTCCGAGGTTTGCCCGGCCACGAGGATGGGACAGAGGAGGAGGAGAAGTCTGCGCATTGGTATCCCAGTATTTGGACTATATCAAGGACAGCATATCAGCGGAGGGGGCGGGTGTAAAGTCTAGAATAAAATATTTCAGATTTTCCGTGATCAGTATGATACACTGATCTTCCTGCCCATGGAATTCACGAAAATCGCCCGCCGCCGCGCGACGGATGAAGTGTACGATGCATTGCGGCAAGCCATCCTGAACCATGTATTCAAACCGGGAGAGCGGCTACAGGTGGAGGAGATCGCCGAGAAGCTGGGCGTAAGCATTACGCCGGTGCGCCACGCGATCCAGCAGCTTTCGGCGGAGGGCTTGATTCAGGTGCATCCGCGCAGCGGGACGTATGTGACGTCGTTGTCGCCGCGGGATATTGAAGAGACGTTTGATATCCGGCGGGCGCTGGAATGCCTGGCTGGGGAGTTGGCCGTGAAACGGATCAGCGGGGAGCAGCAGGCGGAGTTGCGCGGGTTGCTGCGGGCTCTGGCGTTGCCGGTGGAATGCGCGGCGGACCGGCAGCGGCACGAACAGGATAATCAACGATTTCACAAGCTGATTATCGAATCGTCGGGGAATTTCAAGCTGTTGGAGATGTACTCGGAGTTAAATGCGCACCTGCAGATCGCCCGGGTGCACAGCGCGAACGCGGACTGGCGGACGCGGCTGGCGCAGGAGCAACTGGAGCACGAGGAAATCGTAGCCGCGCTGGAAGCGAAGGATGCGCGGCGTGTGGTGAAGGCGTTGACGGCGCATATTGAACGCGCGCGCAGTTCGCTGGCGAGTATTGTGAGCGGAGGCACGGATTGACGGAATTTCAAGGGATTTATCCCATATTGGCCACTCCTTTCGCGGATGATGGCACGATTGATTACGCGTCGCTGGACCGGTTGATCGAATGGACGCTGGAGCAGGAAGTGGACGGGCTCGGGCTATTCGGCAATGCGAGCGAGGGCTACGCTTTGTTGAACGAAGAGCGCGCGCCGCTGCTCAAGCACATTGTGCAGCGGGTGAACGGGCGCGTTCCGCTGATTGCGAGTTCGGGACATACGGGCACGGATGCGGCGGTGGCGCTGAGCCAGGAAGTGGCGGATCTGGGCGCGGCGGCGCTGATGGTGCTGCCTCCGTATTTGCTGAAGCCGGATGGCGACGGGCTGCTGTTTTACTTCGATGCCATCAGCAAGGCGGTGCCGGTGCCGATCATGGTGCAGGATGCTCCGCTGATGACGGGCGTGGCGATGCCGGCGGCGTTGCTGGCGCGCATGGGGCGCGAGATCGAGCGGGTGAAACTGGTGAAGGTGGAAGCGCCGCCGACGGCTCCGAAGATCACGGCGTTGCAGAATGCGGGCAGTGAGCTGACGATTTTCGGCGGACTGAATGCGCAGTTTCTGATTGAGGAGTACCAGCGCGGGGCGGTGGGCACGATGCCGAACAACGATATTCCTTCGGTGTACGTGTCGATTTGGCGGCATTTGCAGGCGGGGCGCACGGAGCAGGCGTGGAGCGAGTTTTCGCGCGCGCTGCCGCTGATCCGCTTTGAACTGCAGCCGGGGCTGGGCGTATCGGCGATGAAGCACAACATGGTGAAGCGCGGCATTCTGGCGTCGGCGCGGGTGCGGCATCCTACTTCGACGTTGAACGGCGCGGGGCTGGAGGAGTTGGAAGTGCTGCGGCGGATGATCGAGGCATGAAGATTGCGCGGATAGAGGCGCGTCCGTTTCGCATGCCGCGCGATATGCAGGCGGCGACGGGCACGGCAGGCACGCCGACGTTGCTGGCGAAAGGCGCGGGGGATTACCGGTGGTCCGATGTTTATCCGGCGCTGTATTCGGTGAATTTCGAGACGGCGCTGATCAAGGTGACGTTGGACAACGGGATGTACGGATGGGGCGAAGCGCAGGCGCCGCTGGCTCCGGAAGTGGCGTGTGAGATTGTGCGGTTGCTACTGGCGCCGGCGCTGGAGGGTGTTGCGTTTGAGGGGACGCGCGCGGAGATCGAGGCGTTGTGGGATCGCATGTACTCGACGATGCGGGTGCGCGGGCAGACGGGCGGATTCATGCTGGACGCGATCAGCGGCGTCGATACGGCGCTGTGGGATCTGGCGGGGAAGATTGCGGATCAGCCGGTGTATGCACTGCTGGGTGGCACGCAGCGGAGTGTGCCGGCGTATGTGAGTGGATTGCCGGCGGCGTCGCGGCGGGCTTCGGCGGAACGGTATTTGGGTGAGGGATACACGAAGTTCAAGCTGTTTTTCGATGTGCGGGAGCAGGGCGATTTTCTGCGGGCGATGGATGAGTTGCCGGCGGAGGCGCGGATCGCGGTGGATGCGTTGTGGCGATTGACGCCGGCAGATTGCGTCGAGTTCGGGCGCGAGTTGGATGTGCGCCGGGCACTGTGGCTGGAGGCGCCGTTGCTGCCGGAGGATGCCGAGGCGCATGCGGCGCTGGCTTTGCGGATTGACACGCCGGTGGCGATTGGGGAATCGTACCGCACACGGTTTGAGATGCTGCCGTTTTTCGAGCGTGGTGCGTTGCGGGTGTATCAGCCGGATCTGGGGCGGTGCGGAATCACGGAAGGGCTGCGCATTGCCGCGATGGCGGCCGAGCGCGGTTGCGCGGTGGTGCCGCATATTTCGATTGCGATGGGGCCGCAGATTGCGGCGGCGATTCATTTCGGCGCGGCGGTGGAGGCGTGCTCGCTGACGGAATATAATCCGCAGGTGCTTACGGTGGCGAACCGGTATCTGGATGAGCCGCTGCGGATGGAGGGCAATGCGTATGCGTTGCCGGATCGGGCGGGGTTGGGCGTGGATTTGCGGCTGGAGTGAGGCGGCGCGCGGGTGGCGTCTCTCGACTTCGATTATGCGGTTCCGTCGTGCGCGGTGAAGCCCGACCAGACGGCGATATCAACTTAATTGGTGCAGTTTTCCCCCGGCGCCAAGACGTTCGATCGCTTTCTTGCGCTTTGTGAGCTACTGGAAGAGCGATTGGGGCATCGAGTGGAGTTGGTGACGACAGAAGCGCTTTCTCCGTTCCTCGGGCCGTTGATTCTGGCGGAAGCACAGGATGTCCCGAGGAGTCGGGACGCGGCAGGCGCGGGTGCCTGCGCCACGGACGACAGTAGTTGCCTTTCGGATCGGCGGGCAAGCTATGATAGTGGCTTCCTATGAAACCGATTCCAGCCAGTGAGCAGATTTCCCTTGTCGATCGTCTGAACCAGGCCTGCGGCGGCGCATACACGCCGGAGCAGCGGAGGAAGTATTTCATTACGGGTCCGCAGTGGGCGGGAGCCTACGAAGGACAGGCGCTGTTTCATGCGCCGACACGCAAGCCGGTGACGTTTGAAGAAGTGATCCGGCATTACGCGGAAATCGGGATCGGCTATTGGACGACGCACGATACCGATGTCATTGCGGCGGGCGATCTGTTCACGGCGAAGCAGGACGAAACTGTGGGACGGATCGGCGAGACGCTGAAGAGCAATGGGCTGGCGTGCTCGATGGTGACGACGGAGACGTTCTTTCACGCGGTGTTTGCGGCGGGGCCGGCGGCCGAATCCCCGGTGGTGCGCGAGTACGCGGCGGAGCGGCTGAAGAACACGGTGAAGATCGGGCATCAGTTGGGCGCGCAGTTCGCCGTGTACTGGCCGGGTTCGTTCGGCTATCAGATTCAGGGCGCGGTGGAAGAGACACAGGCGCTGCGGTGGTACGCCGATGGATTGAATGCGGCGTGCAAAGCGGACATCGAGATCGCCGGTAAGATGGGCCGTCCGACGCTGAAGCACTGCATGGAAGCGAAGCCGTTTGAGCCGCAGGCGGAGATCCTGCTGCCGACCTCCGATGCCATGCTGGCGTTCATCGGCAGCGGGTTGCTGCAGCATCCGGAGATGGTGGGGTTGAATCCGGAGTATCTGCATGAGCTGATGTGGGGCGCCGCGCCGCGGGCCGCGCTGGCTCGTGCGCTGACCGCGGGCAAGCTGTGGCATTTCGACATTAACGACGGATACCGTTTAAAACATGATGTGGACATTGCGGTTGGGCTGGTGAATCCGCTGGACTGGCTGAACGTGCTGGTGCTGCTGCGCAGCCATGGGTACAACGGTCCGTTCAACCTGGATTACAAGCCGCCGCGCACGACGAGCAATTGGGGCGTATTCGCGGTGAGTTTCCCGACGGCGGTGGATCGTTTCATCGCGCTGTGGGAGATGGCGGGAGAAGTGATGGAAGACGCGGTGATCCGCGAAGCCACGGATGCGCTGAAAGCGGGCGGCGTGGTGTCGGATCCGCGCGATGTGGCGGCGATTACGGAGGCGCACAAGGAACTGCTGACGCTGCATGAACTGATTGGGCACCGGCTGTTCCAGATCCTGCTGGGACTGCACAGGGGCCGGACGTACAGCGTCTAACGCAATGGCAGGCATGGGCCGGTTGCTGGTGGTGGCGGGCTTGCTGCTCGCCGGCGTCGGACTGTTGTTGATTCTCGGCGACAGATTGCCCTTCCGCATCGGGCGCCTGCCTGGCGACATCGTCTGGAAGGGCAAGAACACCACCTTCTATTTCCCGCTGATGACGAGTATCCTGTTGAGCGTGCTGCTGAGTCTGGTGTTGTGGCTGATTGGCAGGCGATGAAATGCTAGCGCAGAATGCCCATCTTTTCGAGGGGCCAGTAGACGAAGACCGCTTTGCCGTAGATGTACTGCCGCTCCACGGGGCCCCAGGAACGGCTGTCGTTGGACGAGGTGCGATGATCGCCGAGAACGTAGTATTGATCGGAAGGGATCCGCGTCAGGGGCAGCGTCTGGCGGTCGCGATATTCTTCCGGGACGTAGGTTTCATCGAGGCGGCGGCCATTGACGTAGACGACGCCGTCTTCAATAGCCACCGTATCGCCGGGCAGTCCGATGACGCGCTTGATGTAGGATTTGCTGGGATCGGTGGGGTAGTGAAAAACCACCATGTCGCCGCGCTGGATGTCGCCGAAGCCGAAGCGGTAGACGAATTTGTTGATGAAGATGCGCTCCTGATCAATGAGCGAAGGCATCATGCTGGTGCCTTCCACCTTCACCGGTTGATAGAGGAACAGAATGACGACGATGGCGATCACGACGGACAGCAACAGATCGCGCAGCCAGTACAGCGTCATCGCCAGAGGCGAACGTTCATGATGAAGAGTCTGCGCCGGTGCGGATGGCACGGCCGCCATCGGGACGCCGGAATCTTCGTTCATTGGTACAACTCCTGGATAGTAGCCCTTCTTTGCACGATTACATCATGAGCGGCAGGCAAGGATCAACCGTTCTTATTGTACCTGCACTCAATGAAGCAGACGTAATCGGGACCATGTTGTCACATCTGCCGGAGGGGATGTTCGATCGTGTGATTGTGGCCGACAACGGATCGACGGACGCCACGGCGGAGATCGCGCGCGCGCATGGGGCGACGGTGGTGCATGAGCCCGAGCGCGGTTACGGTGCGGCGTGCCTGCGAGCGATGGAGGTGTTGCCGGAGGATTGCCAATCGGTTGTGTTCCTGCAAGCCGACTTGAGCGAGGAACCGGAGGAGACACATCGCCTTCTGGCTCCACTGCTGGATGGACGTGCGGACCTGGTGATTGGTTCCCGCACATTGGGCAATGCCGAACCGGGGGCGCTGCTGCCGCACCAGCAGTTCGGGAATACGCTGGCCTGCACTTTGATCCGGTGGATTTACGGATTTCGATATACGGATCTGGGGCCGTTTCGAGCCATTCGCGCCGATGCGTTGCGGGCGCTGGGCATGCGCGACCGCAATTACGGATGGACGGTGGAGATGCAGGTGCGGGCGTTGCAGCGCGGGTTGCGCGTGATGGAGGTGCCAGTGTCGTACCGGCGGCGGTTTGCGGGGGTGAATAAAGTCTCGGGGAATTTGCGGGCGAGCCTCGCCGCGGGATGGAAGATCATTTGGACGATCGTGAAACTGGTATTGGAGGGAGAGCGGGGATGAATCGGGAAGCATTGCGGATTGCGGCGCATGTGGCGGAGGCGCTCGATACAGGACGTGCGGTGGTGGCGTTGGAATCGACGATTATCGCCCATGGCATGCCGTATCCGGTGAATCGCGATACGGCGCTTGCCGTGGAGCGCATCGTGCGCGAGGGTGGCGCGGTGCCGGCAACGCTAGGGATGCTGGATGGCGAGATCGTGGTAGGACTTTCGGCGGAAGAGATCGAAATCATGGCCACGGCCAAAGGCGTCGAGAAAGCGGGCGAACGCGATTTGCCGGTGCTGGCGGCGCGGGGCAAGCATGCGGCGGTGACGGCGGGAGCGAGCATCTCCATCGCGGCGGCGGCGGGCATTGAAGTGTTTGTGACGGGCGGGATCGGCGGGGTTGGTCCGATGGCGGCGCGCGATTTCGATATTTCGGCGGACCTGCCGGCGATTGCGGAGTACCCGGTGATCACGGTGTGCGCCGGAACAAAAGCGTTCATGGATGTTCCGGCGACTTTGGAGTACCTGGAGACGGCTCGTGTTCCGGTGGCGACGTATCGCACTGACGATTTTCCGCTGTTTTATTCGCGATCGAGCGGAGTGCGAAGCCCGTGGCGTGTGGAGGAAGCTGAAGAGATCGCGGCGGCATGGGCCGCGCAGAAGCGCCTGGGACGCGCGGGCGGGTTTCTGGTGGGCGTGCCTGTGCCGGAGGAATCGGCGCTGCCGGAAGATCGGACGCGCGCGGCCATCGCGGTGGCCATGGACCAGATTGCAGCGGCCGGCATCACGGGCAAGGCGGTGACTCCGTTTCTGCTGGCGGCAATCAAAGAAGCGACGGAAGGCAAGAGTCTGGCGGCGAATATTGCGTTGATCCGCAACAATGCGGCGGTGGGCGCGGCCATCGCGGTGGCTTTGCGCGGGCGGAGATAATAGCGGTAATGGTGCAGCGTTACGATATTCATCGCACGTACGACTGGAATTATGAACACGCGCCGGCGGCGCCGCCGGTGGCCGATGTGCCGCCGTGTCCCGGAGATTGGATGTTTTGCGGATATCGGGTAAATTCGCCGCTCGGCATACCGGCCGGGCCGCTGCTGAACAGCAAGTGGATTCTGCATTACGCGGGGCTGGGCTTTGATGTGCTGACGTATAAGACCGTGCGGTCGGCGTATCGCGGCTGTTTCGATTTGCCGAATCTGCTGCCGGTGGCGGGCGGGGCGTTGTACGAGGAGGGGCATACGCTGCGGGCCGCGGCGGATGCGGCGGCTTACGATTCGTGGGCGATTTCGTTTGGCATGCCGTCGCGGGATCCTTCCGAGTGGAGCGAGGACATCGGGGTGGCTCGCGCGGGGTTGCGTGCCGGCCAGGTGCTGACGGTGTCCGTGGTTGCCTCTCCACAGGCGGGATGGACGTTGGAGGATGTGGCGCGTGACTTCGCCGTCTGCGCGCGGCGCGCCGCCGATGCCGGTGCGCATGTGGTGGAAGCGAACCTTTCCTGCCCCAATGTCTGCACGCAGGAGGCGGATTTGTTCTTATCGCCGGAGGCCGCCGGTTTGGTGGCGGCGGCGGTGCGCGAAGCAGTGCCCGAGTTGCCGCTGGCGCTGAAGGTGGGCCTGTTTCCGCATCGCGAACGGATGGAAGAGGTGGTGGCGGCGGTGGCTCCGTATGCCAACGCGATCTGCGCCACGAATTCCATTACGGCAAAAGTGGCGGACGACGGTGGGCTGCTGTTCGGTGGATTGCGCCGCGGGATTGGCGGGGCAGCGATCACGGAACGTTGCCTGGAGGAGACGGCGTTGCTGCGCTCCGTGCTGGATGCCGCGGGTTCGGGCATGGAACTGATCAGCGTGGGCGGTGTGACGACGGCGCGCGATGTGCGGGACCGGTTGCGCGCCGGTGCGACGCATGTGCAGATCGCCACGGCGGCCATGATTGATCCGATGACGGCGATTCGCATTCGACAGGAGGGGCTGTGAAGCTGTTTTTTCTTCTGATGGGACTTGCGGGGGCGCAAACATCCGAGGTTGGATTTGTTTTTGACAATCCCTACTACACGGCGGATTTATCGGCGCGCACGGTGAACGGGAAGGTGGAAGACAGCGGCACGCTGCGCGGGCTGGTGTACAAGCAGTTCGGCGTTCGCTTGCAGCGCACACAGAATCGGATGCATTGGGCGCCGAGTTTCCAGCGAGTGGGCGTACGAGGATATTCGAGCATCGCCATGTGGACTCCCGTGCAGAAGCATGAGCGGCGAGAGACGAAGGACGAGGTTGTGTTCAGGCGCGAAGGGCATCATGCGGACTATCCGGAGATCGCCTTGTCCGCGGAGTATGTGTTCCCGAAGAACGCGCCGTATTTTCTCTTCCGGTCGACGATGCGGATTGTAAAACCGATGGAGATGTACTGGCTGCGCAATCAGGAGATGACGATGGACGACCAGTTCACACACGTGGCCTGGCCGGGTAGGGACGGCAAGCCCGTCATCGTGGATTTCGAAGCGCGCAAGCCGATGCTGGAGAAAGATCCGTTGCCGGTGGACATTCCATGGGTGGCGTTTTTCCACCGCGAGAAGGGCTACGGGTTCGGCGCGGTGGTGCTGCAATACAGCGCGACGAAGACGGCGAATCCGAAGACGAGCATCAACGATGGAGCGGGCAACGGGAAGTATTGGGACCGGCGGATCATCGATCAGACGGCGACGCACCTCGAACCCGGCGATCGCTTTGAAGAACAAAATGCGTTTGTTTTGTTTCGGGTGCGGAAGGAGGCTCCGGTGGCCGAATTTCTGGAATGGGAGCGGAAACTGCGCGCCTCAGGGGCGCGCCGCTGAGGATTGGCCCTTCTGTTCCCAAAGCGCTTTCGTGGCGTCGTAGCGGGCGTTGCGGCCCGGAATGGGAGCGCCGCAGGATGCGATCCACTGGCGCAACTTGCTCTGCATAGCGCGGGCGCGATCGGGCATGGCGGCGGCGAGATTGTCGCGCTCGCCGGGATCTTTGCGCAGGTCGAATAATTCGAGGCGCGATGTGAGGACATGCTCGGCCTTGCGGTCCATATCGAAGTGGTCGCCGAAGGATTCGATGAGTTTGAAGTCGCCCTCGCGAATGATGGCGGAAGGGACGGCCGGCCAGCGGAGATCGTAGAAGGGCATGTACCAATAGAGCGCGCGGGCGGCGATGGCGCGATTGCGCATGGCGGGCAGGAGGCTGACGCCATCCATGGTGTAGCCTTGGGGCGCACGGGCTCCGGCCATCTCAAACAGCGTGGGCATGATATCGACGATGTGCACGGGCGTGCGATTCACCGTGCCGGCGGGCACAACGGCGGGCCACCGCACCAGCCATGGTACGCGGATGCCACCTTCGTAAGCGGAGCCCTTGCCTGAGCGTAGCGGAGTGTTGGAGAAGTTGAGATCGTTGAGAGCAAGGTTCTTCGGCGAAGGCTTGCCGTCGGCAGCCATCACGGGATGGTATCGCTCCCACACGCCGCCGTTGTCGGCGATGAAGAAGACGGCGGTTGTGCGGGCGATTCTCGCTTCATCGAGAGCCGCCAGGAGGCGGCCGACGCTGCGGTCGAGGTGTTCCAGGCAGGCCATGAGAACGGCGTTGTTCTCACCGGTTTCGGGCAGTCCTTTGGCCTTGTATTTTTCCACCAGCGCGGGCGGCGCTACGAGCGGGCCGTGCGTGGTGTGATGCGCGAGGTAGCAGAAGAAGGGGCGCGCGGGATCGGCTTTGATGAAGCGGATCGCCTCGGCGGTGAGGCGGTCGACGCCTTTGTCGCCGGTGGC
>CALFYN010000958.1 GCA_937952345.1 uncultured Acidobacteriota bacterium | reverse complement strand
TCCTCAATGGGATCGAGGCCGCTGACGATTTGCGCCGTGGATTCGGGAGCGTTCATGGGGATGTAGCTGAGCGTGGGTTTGCGCTGGGCCACGGTCTCGATTTGCAGGACGTCGATGGGGCCGCGCCGCACATCGAACGGGAGCCGGCCGGCCTGAGCGGTGCTGTAGGCGGATTCGCTGTTGAGTCCGGCTAGACGCAAGGGAACCGCCGATTGAATGGGGATGGAGAGCAGCGGGACGCGGAGGCCGCTGGTGAGCGGGACGCTGACCCACTTGCTGGTGACGACGATGTCTCCGGGCCGCAGCGGCTGGCCGCGTTCGAGCGGAAGCGCGCCGGCGGATTCAGCGTAGTGGCGCAGACCCATTTCGCTGTTGATGTAGACGCGCTTGTACTGCCAGCTCTTTTCGAGGCTGGCGATAGCACGGCGGTAGGCGTCCCAATGATCGTAATTGGCCAGAGCTAACGCCATGGCGAGCGCCGTTTGCATGGCGATGAACGCGGCAAGCGGTGCAGGCTTGAGTTGATTGGCGATGAGCAGTGCGACGGGCAGGGCCAGCGGCAGCAGATAGCGCGCCGAGCCGGCGAAGAACAGCACGAGCGCGGCGGCGAAGAACAGCAGCACCCATTGGGCAAGATAATCACGCCAGCGGCGGATGCAGTAGGCGATCGCAGCGACACCGGCAAGGATGGGGATGATGGCGAGCAGCGGGCGGAAGAAGGCGAGCGGCAGGGCCGGAAACACCATCGTGCCGAGGGGGGTTGTGAGGGCGATGGCGTTGCGGATCTTGTTGTCGAGCGAATGGAGGTTGTAGCGGGTGAAGTAGCCGGCGAGCACTTCGGCGGGGAGTTGTTCGGCGGTCAGGCGTTCAAAGAGCTGATACGCCCCGAGCGTGGCGGGGACGGTGAGCAGCGCGGCCCAGGCCGGTTTCCAATCGCGGGCAGTGCGCCAGAGATACAGAGCGAGTAATGGCAGAAGCAGGACGGCCTGGAACGCCATCATCGCGGCGAGGGCCATCATGAGGATTGCGGCGGCGAGGCGCGCAGTGGAGCGCCGGTCGGCGGCCTGCACGAAGAAGGCGATGGAGGCGAGCCAGAAGGCAAGGAATGGAATGTCGCTTTCGAGCGAATTGCCGTTGATGACGAAGGCGGGTGTGGCGAGGAAGAGCAGCGTGCCGAGCAACGGATGCCGGCAGAAACGCCGGGCGAGCGAGAGCGCGGCAAAGGCAGCGATCAGGGAGAACACGATGTAGACGGCGTGATAGGTAGCCTCATGGATGTCGCCAGTGGCGGCAAGCAGCGCCGCGAGCACCCACACGTTGCCGGGCGGATGCGGGTGGCCGCGCATGCTGACCTTCTGCCCCTGAAAGATGAAGTCGAGGTGGCTGGGGTGCAGCGGATTGATCTGCGCATACTGCGCGGCGCGGAGATAATCGGCGTCGTCGCCCTGAATGGCCTGATCGAGAAACGGAACGCGCAGCAGCAGGACGAAAAACAGGACTGCCAGCGACGCTCGCAAAGGGGATCCCTAATCGGCGGCTTTGTTGACCGCAGGCTGCGGCTTCCAGCGCAGGATGGGCCTGCGCGCGGCGGTGGTTTCATCGACGCGCGGCGTGCGCGTGTGATGCGGCGCCTTGAGAACGAATTGCGGGTCGGTGTCGATTTCCTTGGCGATGGCGATCATGGCTTGGATGAAGGCATCGAGTTCGGGCTTGCTTTCGGTTTCTGTGGGCTCGATCATGAGCGCGCCGTGCACGATCAAGGGGAACGCCACGGTGTAAGGATGGAAGCCGTAATCAATGAGGCGCTTGGCGATGTCCATGGTCTTCACGCCTTTGGCTGCCTGGCGGTCGTCACTGAAGACACACTCATGCATGCTCGGGCTGGTGTAGGGCAGATCGAAATACGGTTCGAGCGCTTTGCGAATGTAATTGGCGTTGAGCAAGGCGTCGAGCGTGGCATTGCGGAGTCCCGGACCGCCGTGGGCCATGATGTAGGCGAGGGCGCGGATGAGCACGCCGTAGTTGCCGAGGAAGGCGCGGACACGGCCGATGGAGAGGGGGCGGTCTTCGGTGAGATGAAGCATGTCACCGATGCGGATGACGCGCGGGATGGGCAGGAACGGCTCGAGGTGCGCCTTGACGGCGACGGCTCCGGCGCCGGGTCCGCCTCCACCATGCGGGGTGGAAAATGTTTTATGGAGATTGAGGTGCATCACGTCGATGCCGAAGTCGCCGGGGCGGGTGATGCCGACCAGCGCGTTCATGTTGGCGCCATCCATATAGACGAGCGCGCCTTTGGAATGCATGAGCGACGTGACTTTGACGATGTCCTCTTCGAACACGCCGATGGTGTTGGGGTTGGTGACCATCAGCGCGGCGGTGTCTTCATCGACGAGTTTGGCAAGCGCTTCGACGTCAACCAGGCCTTTGGCATTCGACTTGAGATTGGCGACCGCGTAGCCGGCGAGCGCGGCAGTGGCAGGATTGGTGCCGTGGGCCGAATCGGGGATGATGATCTTCTTGCGTGGATTGCCGCGCGATTCGAGGAGGGCGCGGATGAGGAGGACGCCGGTGAGTTCGCCGTGTGCTCCCGCGGCGGGCTGAAGCGTGACGGCGTCCATGCCGGTGATTTCGGCGAGTGCTTTCTCGAGCTCGACGACGATTTTGAGCGCGCCTTGTGAGAGCGATTCCGGCTGATAGGGATGGGCCCAGGCGAGGCCTTCGGTGCGGGCGACGGTTTCATTCACGCGCGGGTTGTACTTCATGGTGCAGGAGCCGAGCGGGAAGAGGCCGAGGTCAATGCCGTAGTTCCAGGTGGACAGGCGCGTGAAGTGGCGGATGACTTCCACTTCGCTGACTTCGGGGAAATCGGTAATTTCCTCGCGCGTGTTGGCCGCGCCGAGCACGGCGGCGGGGTCCACGGCGGGGACATCGAGATCAGGGAGTTGATAGCCTTTCTTGCCCGGCGAACTCATCTCAAAGAGCAGGGCTTCGTTCTGGCTGATGTTATTTCTGGTTTTCCCTGGCATTAGGCGATGGCCCCCTTCACTTTGTCCATATGTTCGCGTTTGCTCATTTCGGTGGCGCAGAGCAGCAGGCAGCCGGAAAGTTCGGGGTAGTATTTTCCCAAGGGGAGGCCGCCGACGATTTTCTCCTCGATGAGGGATTGGTTAATAGCGTCAGGTGATTTTCCGTTGGTATTCACAACGAATTCGTTAAAAAACGCGCCGGAGAAGCGGCGGGGCAAACCATCGGCGAGATAATGCGCCTTGCTGAGGTTCTGGAGGGCGAGTTCGCGGAGGCCTTCCTTGCCGTAGACGGAGAGGAAGACTGTGGCCATGAGAGCGATGAGGGCCTGGTTGGTGCAGATGTTCGAGGTGGCCTTTTCGCGGCGGATGTGCTGCTCACGGGTGGAGAGCGTAAGGCAGAAAGCGCGGTTGCCGTTGGCGTCCTTGGTTTCGCCGGCGAGGCGTCCGGGCAATTGCCGCATGAACTTTTCTTTGGTGGCGATGATGCCGGCGTACGGACCACCGTAGCTGGGCGGATGAGCGAAGGACTGCAATTCGCCGACGACGATATCGGCGGCATGCGGGGGTTCCAACAGGCCGAGCGACACGGCTTCGGTGAAGGAGAAGACAAGCAGCGCACCTTTGGCGTGGGCGAGGGCAGCGATTTTCGCGGTGTCTTCGAGGCAACCGAAGAAATTGGGGGATTGAATGATAACGGCCGCGGTTTCGGTGTCCAGTTTCGCGGCGAGGTCGTCGGTATCGAGCTGGCCGGTGGATGGGTCGTAGGCGATCTCGGCGACAGGCACGCCTTGGTACTTGGAATACGTGGCGAGCACTTCGCGGTATTCCGGGTGCACGGTGCGGGCCACCAAGACTTTGTGGCGTCCGGTGATCCGCATGGCCATCATCGCCGCTTCGGGAACGGCTGTCGAGCCGTCATACATGGAGGCATTCGCAACATCCATGCCGGTGAGCTGGCAGATCATGGTCTGGAACTCGAAGATGGTAGTGAGCGTGCCTTGCGCCATCTCGGCCTGGTAGGGCGTGTAGGAGGTGAGGAACTCGCCGCGCGAGACGACGACGTCGCACATCACGGGGCGGTAGTGATAGTAGACGCCGGCGCCGAGGAACGAGGCATGGCCGACGGCGTTTTCGTCGCCGCGGGCACGGAACCAGTCGATGATTTCGTATTCGGATTTGCCGGGGGGGATGTCCAGCGGGCGGTCGAGGAGGACATCCTGGGGCAAATGGGCATATAGGCGCTCGATGGAATCCACACCAAGCGAGGCGAGCATTTCCTTACGCTCGGCTTCGGATTTCGGAAGGTAACGCAATGCTGAACTTACTCCCCTATGTATGCTTGATAATCCGCGGCGCTCATCAGATTGGTTATTTCTTCGGGTGCACTGAGGCGGATCTTGATCAGCCACGCCGCGCCGTGCGGATCTTCGTTGAGCTTTTCGGGGGCGGTGGCGAGTTCTTCGTTAGCGGCGACGACTTCGCCGGAGATGGGGGAATAGATGTCGGAAACGGCCTTGACGGACTCGACGGAACCGATGGTCTTGCCCTGTGCGACGGCATCACCGGGTTTGGGAAGGTCGACGTATACGATGTCGCC
This sequence comes from uncultured Acidobacteriota bacterium, assembly GCA_937952345.1. Taxonomy (GTDB): domain Bacteria; phylum Acidobacteriota; class Terriglobia; order Bryobacterales; family Bryobacteraceae; genus CADEFT01. The sequence goes on along the minus strand of CALFYN010000958.1, from coordinate 9,646 downwards.
GAGTTCCTTCTGGGCGTGGAAAGTGATGCCGACGGTTCCGGTGTCGCCTTCCACCAGCACCCATTCATGCTCTTTTGTGTAACGGTAATTGTCCGGATACATGTTTTAGCTCGCTCTTTTGTAGAAAGGAATTGGCCGGGTGACGGCTTCGACCGGCTGATTGCGGATCATGATTTGAATTTCGCGCCCGGGCTGGGAATTGGCGACCGGCACGTAGCACATGCCGATGTTTTTGTGGAGTGTGGGCGCGGGGCCGCCGCTGGTGACCCAGCCGGCGGGTTGTCCATGGACGTAGACTTCGTAGCCATCGCGGCCGATGCCGCGGGTGGTCATTTCGTAGCCGGTGAGAACGCGGGTGATGCCGCGTTCGCGCTGGGCGAGAAGGGTGGCGCGGCCGACGAAATCGCCTTTGTCGAATTTGACGATGCGGCCGAGTCCGGCCTCGAGGGGAGAAATGGAGGCGGTGATTTCATGGCCGTAAAGCGCCATGCCGGCCTCGAGGCGGAGCGTGTTGCGGGCGCCGAGTCCGGCGGGCTTGATGCCGAATTCTTCGCCAGCGGCCATCACTTTCTCCCAGACGGCGGGAGCTTCGGCGGCGGGAATGTAGGTTTCGACGCCAATTTCTCCGGTGTAGCCGGTGCGGGCGATGCGCGCCGGGACGCCGGCAAATTCGCCATCGGCGAAGTGGTAGTAGCGAATGGGGGCAAGATCGACGGGGGTGAGCTTTTGCGCCGTTTCGAGTGCATGCGGGCCCTGGATGGCGAGCAGAGCATACTTTTCGCTGGCGTATTCCACTTCCGCGTCGAATTTGTTGTGGGCCACGATGTGGGCGTAGTCCTTCTCCTGATTCGAGGCGTTGACGCAGAGGAAATAATGGTTGTCGGCGACTTTGTGAACGAGGATATCGTCGACGAACCCGCCGTGTTCGTAGAGGAGAGCGGAGTATTGCGCCTGGCCGATTTTGAGCTTGGCGACGTCGTTGGGAGTAACGTAATTGACGAGGTCGAAAGCCTGTGGTCCGCGGATTTCGATTTCGCCCATGTGGCTGACGTCGAAGAGGCCGACGGCGCGGCGAACGGCGTGGTGCTCCTCAATGATGCCGGAGTACTGCACGGGCATATCCCAGCCGCCGAAATCGACCATGCGCGCGCCCAACTTACGATGGGTGGCGTTCAAAGGAGTCTGTTTCAGGGAACCCGAGGCGTGTTCGCTCATGAACTCTTCAATCTAGCACACAGGGGGTGTTGGGAACGGAGGATCTATTGGGGAGTCGGCGAATTGGAGCATCTGGCATTCTGTGATGAACGTTGCATGCCGTTGCGGCAGTCAGCGGTCTTACGGTTGCGAACCAATAACGCCGGAAAATGCGCCCGGTGGCACTCATTTCGGGGAAATCCGTGTTGACAACCATCAACACAGCCTTATAATTTTCAAACCATCCCAAGAAGGACACCACAACACCATGAGCTCCAGTTCCATCACCCTGACGGGCCACCCTGGGAACGATTCCGGCGCTTGGCTGCGACCGAAGTACATCGTCTTCGCTGTGCTGGGCATGATGCTGGCCTATGTGCTGCAGCACAATGAGCGGTTCCTCGTGGACGCGAACGATCCAGTATGGGAACGGTACCAGCCGTTCCGGTGGTGGCTGCTGGCGCATGGACTGGGTGGCGCCGCGGCGATGCTGCTCGCGCCCATGCAATTATCCGACCGGCTCCGTCGGCGCTATGCGAGAGTGCACCGCATCGCCGGAAGGATCTATGTTGCCGGGGCGGTTGCCGCTGGGGCGACGGGCATCTACATCCAGTACGTCCAGGAGCAGGCGGGGCTGCCGCGATCTTTCACCATGGCCGCAACCACCCACGGGACATTATGGATGCTGACCACAGTGATTGCCCTAACCCTGATTCTCAACGGAAAGACACAGCAACATCGCCAGTGGATGATTCGCAGTTTCGTGGTGGGTCCGGTGGTGTTCCTGGCCGTCAGGGTGATCCTTGGGGTAACCGGATGGGACACGCTGGAGCCTTCGATCGCGGGGACCATTACCCAAACGGTGGTGTGGATCTGTGTGGCCTGTTCCGTCCCGGTGGCCGACATGGCGCTGCAATTTGAGGAACTGATGCGCTCGCGGAAGTGATTCGCCCAGTAGATCGTTATTAGGAGATATCTTATGAAGTTCATCACAACCTGGTCGGTGCGGCCCGGAGCCTTGCAGCAGGCCGTTGATCGTTTTTTGGCCGGTGAAGGACAACCACCGGCAGGCACGAAGTTGCTTGGCCGCTGGCACAAACTGGATGGCAGCGGCGGTTTTTCATTGATGGAAAGCGACAACCCCGCGGCGATGTATGAGGCTGCGGCCGTGTGGCTGGACGTGCTGGAATTGCATTCTTTTGCAGTGACCGAAGATGCCGAGGCAGGAGCGGTTCTGCAAAAGGTCTTCCAGAAGTAGTTCCAGCGGATCGCTCCGGTTCTCATACAATAGGAGAACTCATGCCGGAGCGTCCGCACGATACTGACGAAGCCCCACCGTTCTTGAAGACATGGCCGCGGGTGTATGCGATGGTCGTGTTGTATTTGGCGGTGCTGATTGTGTGTTTCTACGCGTTCACGCGGTGGGTGACGCCGGCGGTGGCGGAGTGAGCACGCTCGATTGGGTAGTGCTGGGGGGCTGGATTCTATTCACCGTGGTCTACGGGCTGTACCGCGCGCGCGGGGGTACGACCACGCATGAGTACCTGCTGGCGGGGAAGTCGATGCCGTGGTATGCAATGGGGCTGTCGATCATGGCGACGCAGGCCTCGGCGATCACGTTCATTTCAACCACCGGGCAAGGGTACGCCGATGGTTTGCGTTTCGTGCAGTTCTATTTCGGGCTGCCGCTGGCGATGGTATTGCTTTCGGCGACGGCGGTGCCGATCTTTCACCGCTCGGGTGTGTATACGGCCTATGAATACCTGGACCGGCGTTTCGACCGGCGGACGCGCTATCTGGTGAGCATCATTTTTCTTCTGTCGCGGGGACTGGGGGCAGGCATGGCGCTGTATGCTCCGGCAGTGGTGCTTTCGGTGATTCTGGGATGGCCGGAGCAGGCGACGACGGCTGCCATGCGGGCGCTGGTGATCGTGTATACGACGCTGGGGGGCGTGAAGGCGGTGACATGGTCGGACGTGCAGCAGATGCTGCTGATCTTCGCGGGGTTGATTCTGGCCTTGGGGATTGCCGTATCGCGCTTTCCGGAGGGCGTATCGGTGGGCGATGCGATTTCGCTGGCCGGGGCGGCGGGGCGCATGAACGCGGTGGTGACCAGCTTTGATTGGAACGACCGCTACAACCTGTGGAGCGGGCTGATTGGCGGGATGTTTCTGGCGCTCGCCTATTTCGGAACCGATCAATCGCAGGTGCAGCGCTATTTGACGGGCCGTTCGGTGGCGCAATCGCGGCTGTCGCTGATTTTCAATGCGATGGCAAAAATTCCGATGCAATTTTTCATTTTGTTTATCGGGACGATGGTGTTCGTGTTTTTCCATTTCGAGCGGCCGCCGCTCATTTTTCAACCGGCGGATCAGCGGCGGCTGGAGGCATCGGCGCAATTCGGGGAGATCCAGGAGCGGTACGAGGCGGCGCACGTGGCGCGCAAAGCAGCGGCGCTTGAGTACATGCGCAACGGCAGCGGGCTGAAGGAATACCGCGCGGCGCAGAGCAATGTGGATGCCATCCGGCAGGAAGCGGCGAAAGCGGCGGGAGCGGGGAGCGACACGAACTACATTTTCCTAAGCTACGTAATCCGCTACCTGCCGCATGGGGTGGTGGGGCTGATCATCGCCGTGATTTTCGCGGCGGCGATGTCGACGATATCGGGCGAGGTGAATTCGCTGGCGACGGTGACAATCATGGATCTGTACCGGACGTTGCGGCCGGGGACGGCGGACACGACGCTGCTGCTGGCCTCAAAGGGGGCGACGGTGTTCTGGGGATTGTACGCGGTGGTGTTTGCGGGGTTCGGGAGCAGTCTGGGATCGCTGATTGAGGCGGTGAATATCGTGGGATCGCTGTTTTACGGGGGAATGCTGGGGGTTTTCGTGCTGGCGTTTTTCGTGCCTCGCGCTGGGGCGGCGGGCGCCTTCTGGGGAGTGGTGGCGGGGGAAGCGGCGATCTTCTATTGCTTTGTGTTCACGAAAATTTCGTTTCTCTGGTACAACGTGATCGGGTGCGTGGTGGTCATCCTGGTGGCGTTGGCGCTGTCGATGGGCGCTACAAGTGGAGCGCGCACCGTTCGCGAACCCGGGCAATGACGGCGCGCAGTTCGGCGGGGTGGAAGGGTTTGTTGAGGTAGTCATCCATGCCGGCCTGCAGGCATTTTTCACGGTCGCCTTTCATGGCATTGGCGGTCATGGCGACGATGGGGACGCGGGATGAAGAGGTTTGGGCGGCTTCGGCGCGGCGAATGGCTTCGGTGGCGGCCAGGCCGTCCATCAGCGGCATTTGCACGTCCATAAAGACGATGTCGGGATGCTGGGTCATCCAGGCGGTGACGGCATCGGCGCCAGTGGCGACCACGGCCACCTGGTGCCCGAGGCGTTCGAGAAGGGCGCGGGCCACCTTCTGATTGACGAGATTATCTTCGGCAACAAGGATGCGCAGCGGTTTCTCGCCCGCGGCCGTGACCGGAGTGAAGATCTCGTAGCCCGGCGCGCCGTTCAGTAGTTCGATCAAAGCAAGGTGCAGTTCCTCGCGGCTGGCGGGCAGCGCGAGTGTGCGGTCAGCGGGCGGGAGCGGATCGTTGGGCTGGCGCAATAGCAGGACAGGGGCTCCCCTGTGGCGCGTGGGGCACTGGCCTAGGGAAGTGGGGTCGAGCAGGAAGGCGTCTTCGGGACCGGAAAGCAATGCGCCGGGAGCGGCCACCTCAACACCCAACAGGGCAAGATGCCTGGCATAGCGGGAGGCGAGGGCGGAGTCTTCCAGGGCGAGACGGACACGTCTGCCGCGCAGGGAAGCATCCGCGGCATCCGGCGTCCAGTTGGCAGCGCGGAATTGCACGCGGAAGAAGAAGGTGCTGCCTGCCCCCAATTCGCTTTCCACCCAGATCTGCCCCTGCATGAGTTGGACGATTTGGCGGGAAATCGCCAGGCCGAGTCCCGTTCCCCCGTAGCGCCGGGTGATGGAACCATCTGCCTGAGTAAAGGATTCGAAGATTTCCTCCAACTGGGCGGGGGCAATGCCGATGCCGGTATCGCGGACGGAGAATTCGAGTTCGACGATTCCGGCGCCTGCGCCGGCCAGGCTGGCTGAGACAGTGATGGCGCCGTGCTCGGTGAACTTGAGGGCGTTGGCGACGAGATTGCGGAGAACCTGCTGGAGGCGGCCGGGGTCGCCAAGAACCCGCAGCGGCAGATCGTCGGCAATGGCGTGATGGAGGACGATATCCTTTTCGCGAGCCACCAGCGAGAAGGCTTGCAGCGCTTTGAGAATGGCGTCCTCGGGGGAGAAGGAAATCTCTTCGAGGATGAGCTTGCCGGCCTCGATCTTGCTGAAGTCGAGAATATCGTTGAGCAGAGTGAGAAGGCTTTCGGCGGACTCGTAGGCCGATTCGAGGTATTCGCGCTGCTCGCCGCTGCGGGCTGTGGCGATGGCGAGATGGGTCATGCCGAGGATGCCGTTCATCGGGGTGCGGATCTCATGGCTCATGTTGGCGAGGAATTCGCTTTTGAGGCGGGCGGCATCTTCGGCGCGCTCCTTGGCGTGGAGCAATTCGGCGGTGCGTTCGGCAACCTGGGCTTCGAGGTGTTCGCGGCTGGCGCGGAGGCGGGCATCGCGGTCCTCGATCTGCTGCAGCATGTTGTTAAAGCAGGTGATGAGGCGGCCGGTTTCGTCCTCCGGGCCGTCCGGGGCGCGGAGGCTGTATTCGCCGTGCTCGGACACCTGGCGGGCGACCGATTCCAAATGGAGGATGGGCCGGGAGATGATGCGCTGCAGCCGGAAGGCAAGCAGGAGTGCGATGGTGAGGCTCACCCAAAGAGCGGCGGTGAGCATGGCGGCATAGCCCTTGAGGCGCGAGTTGACCTGTTCGAGGCTAGCGCGGAGAAAGACCCATCCGATGGTCTTGCCTTCCAGCTTCACGCGGCGGAAGATCTCCAGGTAGCCGCCGTTGAAAGCGTGCCCCTCGGAGATCGGAAGATCGCAAGGTACGCCCTCCATGCCGCCGGCCGGGTAGCAGGCGAGTGCCTCCCCGACGGTATTGAGAATCGCGGCGCCGACCACGCGGCCATCCATGCGCAGGGCGTGGAGGTTTTCCTCCGCCGTGAGCTTGTCGCCGAAGACGAGCGTGGCGGTGCTGTTCGATCCGATGCTTTCGGCGACGGCCGTGAGATCGGCGGCCATGGCGGAACGGGCAATGCGGTATTCGAAGAGGATGCCGGCAGCGGCCGACAGGCCGAGAGTCAGCGTGGTGGTAAAAACGATGAGCAGGGCGAACTTGGTCTGAATCGATTGGCGGCCGAACCAGCGTGGGATCATTGGCGGACCTCCCGCTGGGCGCCTCTGGCGAGACGGATGAGTTTGGAACTGAAACGGATGCCTTTGGGTATGGCATTGACGGTGGCGAGTTCAAAGACCACGCGGCCGTCCTGGATGGCGAGTTCCACCATGCCTCCCCGGGAGGCGAAGCCGTGCTCGTCGCTGATCGTGAGGACGGGGGCCAGGCCAATAGCTGCGCGGAGTTCCGCGGGAAGGCCTGGTCCGACGAAGACGATACGGCAGGCGGCGGCGCCTTCGGGACTGGTGAGGCGGCTGACGCGCACCGGTTTGCCGCCGACGGTCTGGCCGCGGGCGGCCTGTGTGAGAATGCTGATCCAGGAGTCCTTGGCGGCGAGGCAAACGTCGAACGTTGGGCTGGCGGAGGTTTCCGGAGGCCATTCGATGAAGCGGGCCAGTTGCAGCACCACCGCGGCTTTGACGCGTTCCTCATCGTGCGGGGCGGCCTGCGCGGAGGCCGAGGGGCAGAAGAGTGCCCATGCCGCGATGGCACAAAGCTTCGCTGTGGCAGGGATGCGCACGCTAGAACCACCAGGTGAGGCGCGCGTACAAGGCGCGTCTGTTTCTTTCCGGGGCGGGCCCCGGTTCGACGAAGTAGCCGGTCTTGTTGGCCGTGATATTCCGGACGCCGAGGCTCCACTCGGTGGACTCTCGCCGGAAGGCGAGCCTCGTATCCAGGTGGACATGCGCGGACAGGAAGATGGGAGGAATGTATTCGCGCCGGCCGACCATCGCCTTGCCGTAGTAGTAGAGGTTTGTGTTCCAGTTCAGGGAACGCCGCAGTTGGAGGCTGGACTGCGTTTGCCACTGGTGCACGGGACTCGATCGGGAGGAGGCGGGCCAGAAGACATCGGTGCTGCCGGGATTGAGGATGTTCTTGACCCACAAGCCCGTGTAGGATCCGGAAAGACGCAGGCGCGCGGTGGGATCCCAGGAGACAACCCCTTCCCCGCCCCAGGAGTGCGCGCCGACGAGAAAGTCCATGTCGAACCAGGCAATGGGGAGTTGGTTGCGGATTTCGACACGGCGGAATTCGGAACTGCGGAGGTTGTTGTAGCGATTGCGGAAGGTGGCTAGATCGAGGGTGAGATTCTTGCGGATTTGGGCGCGGTAGCCGGCTTCGACGGCGAAGAGGGTTTCCGGGTGCGTGGTGGCGGCACGATAGGCAAAGCCGGAGTCGGCATAAACGCGCTCAAAGCCGGCTTCGAGGCGCGATGAGGCGCGAATGGCGCGCGAGACAGCACCCCAGACGGATTGGGAACGAGAGATGCTCCATTGGGCACGCACCGTCGGCTGGAAGGACCAGCCGCTGAAAGGAGTGCGTTCCAGCCGGGCGCCGGTGGTGAGTTGGATGCGGCCGCCCCACAGCGAAACACCGTCCACCATGGAGACGTGGCCGATGCCGTAGGTGCGTTCGGGAGGAAGGAAGCGGGCGAATTCGGTACCAATGGTGCGGTCGGCAATGCCACGGAAACCCGTGCTGAAGGTGAGTTCGTGGCGGCCGCGCGTGCGGCGATGCTGCAGTTCGGCGTCCATGATGTCGACGTCCGCGTCGATATCGTTGGAGAAGCGGTTCACCTCATCGTAGTAGCCCTGGATGGTGGTTTCGGCGCCCGAGCGGTGCGTGACCGACCAGCGCCCGACGAAGCTTCCGGCGTTGCGGTGGTTGTCGTACCGGGTAACCGAGTTGGGCAGGAAGATGGGGTAGGAGGAGTGCTCGAATTCAAAGCCAGTCCCTTGCGCGATGTCGCCCTGGAACATGAGGGTTTGGCCTTCCCTCGGGGCAAATTCCAGCCGGAACCCACCTTGCAGGGTACCCCAATAAGCATCGCCAAGGGATGGGCTGGGGGAGAGGAGAAAGCGGTGGGAATACTGCCCATAGACACGGTAGGCGCCCGTTTTGCCGAAGGCTGCGCCGTGCCGCAAGCGGGTGATGCTGCGGTCTTCCGTACCGGTGGTGACGCTGAGCAGGTTGCCGGTGGATTGGTGGGCGGGGCGGGTGATGATGTTGATGACGCCGTTGACCGCGTTTACGCCCCAGATGGCGGCGGCCGGCCCGCGAATCACCTCGATGCGGTCCACGTCGTCGAGCATGACGTCCTGGTCCCACCACACACCGGCAAAAAGCGGGGAGTAGATGCTTCTGCCGTCGATGAGAACGAGCAACTTGGTGCTGAACGTGGAGTTAAAGCCGCGGGCGGTGATGGCCCAGGTGCGCGAATTGACGCGGACCACTTGCAGGCCGGGAGCAAGCCGCAGCGCCTCCGGGATGGAGGTGGCGCCCATGCGGCGGATATCGTCCTGGGTGATGACAAAGACGGCGGCGGCGGCGCGGTCGAGGCGTTCGCGCTTCTTGCCGACGCTGGTCACGTCGAGGGCAAGGAGTTGTTCGAGCGAGAGGGAAGAAAGAGAGTCAGGGGGCTGCTCGGCGGCCAGCAGGAAGGAGGCAAGGATCACAAAGAGGATTCTGCACTTCACACATCGCTTATCGGCCCGGCGGCGGGGAATTTGGTGTTTGGGGGAGAAAGTTGATTGCGGGGGGCTGGTATTGGTAAGGTAGAAGAGATCGGGGCGTGGCTCAGCCTGGCTAGAGCGCCTGGTTCGGGACCAGGAGGTCGGTGGTTCGAATCCACTCGCCCCGACCATTCATCCCACAAGTTCTCAACTGAGCCGCCGGCTTACACCACTGTAGACTTTCCTGGAATTTGCTTTACCCTCGATCACGGCATTGGTTCTGCCGCCCAAGGCGCGGCGCGGCAATTGCGAAGACCTTCATGCTTGGTGCCGCAATGTGCGCAAGAAGCAATGTGGACGCTGGAAACGGCTATCGAATCTTCAAGAGGCAAAGTCACCGCTCAGCCTTGGGTGGAGACGCCAATTCAGATAAACAACCCCAACGCCAACAAGGACGAACTCCGCAAGCCGCTTGGCCGGTTCTTTGGTAATCGAGCGCTTGCCCGCAAGGATTTCCGATACACGGCTTTTCGAGCCTCAACACCGGTAACGACGGCGTCGATGATCACAGCGGCAAGACGCGAGGTAGCCGGTTTTCTTTCACGAGCGCCCGCGAAGAGTCGGGGATTGCTGCCACCTTTATTTTCGGTTACGCTAC
>CALFYN010000957.1 GCA_937952345.1 uncultured Acidobacteriota bacterium | reverse complement strand
TCGTTCATGATCCCGAAAGGGCATGAGGCGGAGTACTTTTCGATTTATGAGATCAGCGATAAGGGGACGAGCTGGCTGGGGCCGCTGTTCTTCGGGCTGGCGTTGCAGTTTACGGGGAATTACCGGATTAGTATTTTGTCGTTGATTTTGTTCTTTATCGTAGGGCTGGTGATTTTGGGGACGGTGGATGTGAAGCGGGCGGCGGTGGAGGCGGGGAATGAGCCTCCGGTGAAGTAGGGTTCACTGCGACGTCAGCTTACGGTAGAGCCATCCGCGGGCGACTTTGGTTTTGCGGTCGACGGCGGATTTGGAGACGCCGAACAGCTCGGCGGTTTCTTCCACGCTGCAGCCGAGCAGATAGCGGGTTTCGAACATGGAGACTTGTTCGGGGTCGAGGGCGGCGAGTTCGGTGAGAAGGCGGTCGAGGTCGATGGCTTCGGGGCCGGCGGCGTTGAGCCATGCCAGATCTTCGTGCAAAGGCACGGCGATCTTAGAGCCGCCTCGCTTTTCGCGGTTCACTTCGCGGGCGTGGTCGATGAGGGCGAGGCGCATCAGTTTGGCGCAGGCGTTGTAGAAATGGCGGCGGTCTTCGTAGTGCGGTTCGCGCTGGGCGATCAACTTGAGGAACAGCTCATTGACGAGGGCGGTGGCCTGCCATGTATGGCCTGCGCGCTCACGGCGGAGCAGTCCCGCTGCGAGATCACGCAGCAGCGGGTAGACAGCCGGTGCGATGCGGTCGAGGGCGGTTCTATCTCCGGCGGCCCACTCATTGAGGGCGGCTGTGATGCGCGCATCCACTCCCTGTATTGTACGTGCGCGGGTGCCGCGATTTTGGAGCGGATATCGCTAATAGACATAATGGGACGGATGACGGTGGATCCACGGTGGCGGCGCATACAGGAACTAGTGGAGGTGGCTGAGTCGTGGCCCGCCGGGGAGCGGGAGACACGGCTGGCGACGATAGAAGGCGATGCCGGCCTGCGGGGTGAGGTGCTGGATTTGTTGGATGCGATGGATGCCGAGCAGAGGGCGCCGGGAATTCGTAGGGAGGCTGTGGAGCCGGCATTGCCCGAGTTCATCGGACCGTACCGGGTGGAACGGCTGGCGGGGACTGGTGGGAGGGGGAGCGTGTATCGTGCCAGCCGGGAAGTGGCTGGCGGGCGGCGGGACGTCGCCGTGAAGGTGCTGTTGGGGCATTTGGTGACTCCGGCGGGGTTGGCGCGGTTCGAGCGCGAGCAGCGGATGCTGGCTTCCTTGCAACATCCCTCGGTGGCGCATTTTCTGGATGCGGGGTGGGATGCGGACCACCGCCCGTATCTGGCGATGGAGTGGGTGGAGGGGGAGAGCATCAGCGACTATTGCCGGGCGCGGGGGCTTGGCGTGGACGAGCGGATCCGGCTGATGCTGGAAGTGCTGGATGCGTTGCAGGCGGCGCACCGGAGCCTGATGGTGCATCTCGACATCAAGCCGTCGAACATTCTGGTGGATGGGCAGGGGCGGGCGAAGCTGCTCGATTTCGGCACGGCGAAACTGTTGGAGGCTGAGGATGCGATGACGACGACGCGGCAGTTGACGCCGCGCTATGCGAGTCCGGAGCAACTGCGGGGGGAGGCGGTGACAACGGCCTGCGATGTGTATGGCGCGGCATTGACGCTGTACGAGTTGGTGACGGGCAGGTGGCCGTTTCCGGAGTCGGCGTCGATTGCGGCACTGGCGGAGCGGGCGGCGGGGAAAGCTCCGGTGCGCATTGCGACGGGCAACGCGGATTTGGATGCAGTGCTGGAGAAGGCGCTGCGGTTTGAGGCGGGGGAGCGGTATGCGAGCGCGGCGGAGTTCGCGGCGGATCTGACGGCCTATTTGGAGCGGCGCCCGGTGAAGGCGCGGAGGCCAATGCTGGCGTATCGGGCATCGCGTTTCGTGGCGCGGAACAAGTTTGCGGTGGCGGCGGCGATGCTGGTGGCAGCGATGGGAGCGTATGGGCTCTGGCAGCAGCAGCAGCGTTATGTGGAGGCGGTGCGCGGGCGGGAGATCGCAACATTTTTGCGAAGCATGATCGCGAGTTCGGCGGTGCCGGGGAGTGGGAATGCATCGATGACGGTGCTGGACATGGTGGCGCGCGGCAATGAGCGGATTGAACAAGGAGCGGCGTTGCCGGAGGATGTGGGAGCGCTGTTGCAGGCTGATTTCGCGTTTCTGACGCAGGAGGCGGGGCGAGAAGACCGAGCGGAGACGATGGCGCGGCAAGCGATGGCGCGGGCGGACAGAAGCGGGTCTGAGGAAAGCCGGGTCAGGGCGCGGCAGACGCTGGGGAGCCTGCTGCTGCGGCGAGGAGACTGCGCCGCGGCACTGCGGGTGTTTGGCGAGGCGGATGGACTGGCTGCTTCCGCGGAATACCTGCTGGCGCGGGCGGGGGCGACCAGCCAATGCGAGGGGAAACCCGCGGAAGCGGTGCGCCAGATTGAAGAAGCGATCCGGCTGGCGGAGCGATCGCCGCGGCACGATTCTCCGATTGCTCCGGAGGTGTTTCGGGCCGGGGCCTATTTGAGGTACACGCTGGAGTTATCCCGCATGGGACGGCACGCGGATGCGCGGCGGGCAGCGGACAAGGGGCTCGCGCTGGCGGCGCAGCACGCCGATGGGCGGTATTTCCGGGTGGCGCTGTTGCGCATCCGTTCGCAGGCGGCGGCGGTTGCGGGGAATACGGCGGAGGCGCTGGCGGATATCCGGGAGGCGGCAGAACTGGCTCCGGGGGTGGTGAATCTGTTCGAGGAGTTCCGGCTGAAGACGCTGACGGCGGGACGGTTGGCGGATGCGGGAAGGAACGAGGAGGCCGGGCGGTTACTGGCGGCGGTGATTCCGGAGGCGCGGCAGCGGGCAGTGGCGATAGGGCCGTCGTTCTGGATGCTGCTGGCCGATGGGGCGGAGGTGTATGCGCGGGTGGGGGCGTGCGCGGAGGCGTTCGCGTTGTATCGGGAAGCGGGGGATTTGACAAAGGGCAACATGCCGCGGCCGTGGTTGGGGAATCGTCTGTTCTATGAGGCGGAGTGTTATTCGCGGACCGATGGGGCAAAGGCGGCGGAGCGGGCCAAGCAGGCGATGGAGACGTATGGGGAATTGCTGCCGGCGGGGTCGAAGCGGCGGAAGCGTTTGCGGGAGTTGAGCGAACTTCGTTGACGCGGTTTTCCCGCGGTTGTCGCTAATCCCTCCGTACCGCAAACGTACAAATCAACACGGCGGGGGAGGAATCCGCCGTTCAGGAGGAATTCGTATGTCCGTTCGCTTTCTTTGCCGTGCCGCGCTGTTCGCGGCGATGTGTGGTTCGCTGGCAGCCGCTCCGATTCAATGGACCACCGCCAGCGGCGGGAATGGCCATTGGTACGACTACGTGCCGGCGCCGAGCATCTTTTCCCCGGTGGGCTTTGACGCGTCCCGCAGCGCGGCACTGGCGAGCACGCACATGGGCATGACGGGGTATCTGGCGACCATTACGTCGGCGGGGGAGCAGCAGTTCGTGCAGGACTCGTTCGGGTTCCTGACGGGGTTTGGAGGGACCGCGACGGCATTCCTGGGGGCGACCGATACGGCGGCGGAGGGCGAGTTCCGGTGGCTGGACGGGCCGGAGTCAGGGCAGTTGGTGAGCTACACGAACTGGCTGCCGGGATATCCGAATACAACCAGTGGAGACATTCTGCATTTGTTTATCAGCTACGCCTCGTTTGGATCCCCACAATACGGATGGCTGAATAGCGGAACGCAGGCATTAGGTTATGTGGTTGAGTACAGCGGTACCGGAGACGAGGGAGTGCCGGAGCCGGGAACGGTGGTGCTGGTGGTGGCCGGGCTGGCGGGGATACTCTGGAAGAGAAGGGGTTAGCGGCAGGCGTGCGCTACCTTCCGAACATTTCGTGGTTAAAATGTTTTGGTAAGATGGCTTTCGCCTGTAGTGGAAAGCCATCACCCGCGGGTCTGAACTGGAAGGAAGACGCACATGCCGTACAAACTCGTCCGCCACGCCGCACTGGTATTGCTTGGGACCGCGATGGTCCAGGGCCAGGTTTTCGATGAACTATCCACGAATCAGGATGGTTCGGTTGTCTACTTCACGAGCACGCACCGGTTGAAAGGGACCAACGCCACGACGCAGAAACGCGTATACGTGCAGCGCACGACGGCCGTGCCGGTGCTGCTGGCGGATATCGGGAATCCAACGTATGCGGGGTCAACGAGCGCATCGGGCGAAGTGGTGGCGTACATCGAGCAGAGGCCGCCGGTGCCGCCGCCGGGGGTGCCCAATAGCACAACCCTGGTTCCGGTGCCGCCGTTGACGCACATTCTGGCGCGGGGCGTGGATCGCATGTTCAGTGGCGAGGTGGTGTTGTCGAACGACGGGCGGTTCGGCGTGCTGTGGCTGGATACAAGGGGGACAACGGCGGATCTGGTGGAGACTGGCGCATTTACGCGCAGCCGGATTCCGTTTCCGGTGCTGCGGGGGCGGCCGTTGAACTCTCGGGGAGAAGTGGCGGGTTGGGAAGGGAATCGCATCGTGGTGCAATCGAGCACAGGCACGACGCGCTTCCTGCCGCAGGAGACGCCGGACCGGATCTATCTGGAGGATTCGGGGCGGCAGATTTTGTATCTGACGGCTGCGCCGGGGCGTGTGCTGCGGGCGATTGACCGGGTAACACTGGAAGACCGCTTTCTGCAGGGTTGGGTGCGCGGCGAACCGGCGATTTCGCAGGATGGGAATACCGTGGTGGCGCTGGGTCCTTCGGCGGACGTGAACAGCCCTTATCAGGTGATTGTGTTCGAGGGCCGCACGCAGCCGTACGCGCTGACGGAGTTTCCGACGGGCGCGGATGCGGTAACGATTTCGGGGAACGGGCGGTATGTGATAGTGACGACCAGCGTGGGCGAACTGGTGAAGGTGGAGATCGCCACGTTTGACCGGCAGACGCTGATCACGCGGAGTCCGGAGTTGGGAACGTTCGCCTATGGCTCGCGGGTGACGCCGGGGTCGCTGACGTATTTGCGCGGGCGCGGGTACAGCAATGCTCCGGAGCATGGGAACTCGCCGCTGGCGGGGCCACTGGCGGGGTTGGAGTTGTGGTTCGGCCCCCTGCGGGCGGCGTTGAATACGGTGCAGTTCGATCAGCTTCGATTCCAGACGCCGTTTGAGCTGCCGGAGGGCGAGTATCCGGTGCGGCTGTATGGCACGGATTCGCCGTTTGAGAGCGCGGGCACGGTGCGGATTGGCTCGCCGGCGCCGCTGCTGCTGGCGTGCGATAACAACGCGCTGTCGTTGACGCCGTCGGAGAATTCGATTGTGTGTGCGTTGCACGAGGACCGGCGGACGTTTATCGGGCCGGACAGTCCGGCACGGCCGAACGAGGTGATCCGGTTGCTGGTGCTGGGGCTGGGTCCGGTGGATCCGGCGCTTCCGACGGGCGTGATTTCGCCGCCGACGAATCCGCGGTTGCGGACGCCGGTGATTTGCCGGTATTCGAATTCGGTGCCGTTTCTGACGCCGCAGGGACTGCCGCAGATGGAGATGTTCAACGCTTCGCTGGTGCCTGGGGATTGGGGTTTGTACTTCTTCGATGTGCGGGTGCCGACGGTGGAGGCGGAGTTTTTGCGCATCGGGTGTACGGCCACGCCGGGTGTGGAAACGCAGTCGCGGATTCTGCCGATGCCGGGGTATCAGATACCGCCGCCGCGGGAGTAGCCGGGAGCCAGCGGTGTCTCCGGCGGTGCCGGATTCGGCATGGAGGAACAGGCCAGAATTTTAGTCTGGATTTCTCGATCTTGGGGCGGCTTCACAGGTTAGGATGTTGCTTTGGACGGGGGCTTCTTCATTGAGGCGCTGGGCGAGGTTTTTCAGACCTGGGTCTGTGCGGATGGCGTGAGCGAGGTGGACGCCGATTTGCCAAGAATCGGACTGTTGGAAGCAATAGCAGACATCGCCGAGGAAGATGGTGGCGGTGGAGTCGATACGGAGCATGGCGTTGACGGGGAGAGGTTCTGGAGTTTCGATGCGGACTCCGCGCCCGGAGACATTGCAAAGGGTTCCGGAAAGGGCGCGGGGGGTGTCGCCCAGTACTTCGATGCGCACGGTTTCACGGCATTCGACTCGCGGTTCGCGACGCCTATCCACACTCCTCTTATCGGCTGCAGAACACGAATTTGAGAAAAACTTGCCTAGCGGTAATTCCAGGCCACGGTCACGACTAGGCCCACGGTTCCCGCAAGCAACGCGAGTAGTGCCCAACGCATGGCCGGGCGCAGCATGAACTTCTGGACGGCATCCTTACTCTGCTGCAAACCCTCGTGCTGGAGCATCTCACGGCCTTTTTCGTTGGCAATGATCAGGGTCTCGATCTGCGATTTACGGGCCGTTTCGGCGAGTTCTTTGCGCACGCCCTCGGGCACTTCGTCGATGGATCGGTAGACTTGGGCCTTCTCTCCCCGGGAAAGGTATACGATCGAAAACTTGTGCACAATTTTCTGCATGCGTTGCTCTCTATGCGCTGGCGGCGGGTGCTGCCGGGTGGCCGGCGTGACGCAGGATCACCTGAATGAAACCCAACGCGGCTTTCGACAAGGCCTTGTCCCGGCGGTAAATCAGAGCCAGGCGGCGGACCATGGGTTCGGGTGACATGGACACTGCTGCGATCCTACCTGATCGTACTTCTTCCTCGCAATTGGAGGCTGCCAGGAAAGACACTCCGAGTTTCGCCATCACGAAGCGCTTGATCATCTCGGTGGAGTCCAATTCCATGGAGATTTGAATGAGGTCTTCGACGGGTTCCAGCCAGGCGTTCAAGCGATTGCGTGTGGTGCCGCTCTTGGGCAGCAGCAGAGGAACGCCCATCACGTCGCGGCACACTACGGCTTTTTTCGCGGCGAGGGGATGATCCGGGGGAAGAATCATCTTCACTTCATCGGTATGGATCTTGAGCACCTGTAGCTTCTTATCGTCGATGGGCAGTTGGGCGAAGCCGAAGTCCGCCTGATTTTCGAGGACAGCCTCGACGACCCGGGAGCCGTAGCTGCGGTCGACCTGCAATTGGACGTTGGGAAATTCGACCTTGAACTGCGCAAACACGCCGGGGAGCACGTAGATGCAGGTGGACTCATTGGCGGCGATGAGCAATTCGCCGCGGGGAGTGCGTTCGAGTTCGTTGATGGAATCCTGGGCCTGGCGGCGGAGGTCGAGAATCTGCTCGGCGTAATCGGCGAAGATACGGCCGGCGGGGGTAAGTGAGATGCGGGTGCCGAGGCGCTCAAAGAGAGCAGTGCCAATTTCCTGCTCGAGTTGCCGGACCTGCGCACTGATGGCAGGCTGCGTGCGAAAACACGTCTGCGCAGCTTTCGAGAAGCTTTTGAGCCTCACGATCTCCAGAAACGTATGGAGCTGGTCGAGGTCCATGAGGTTGCGGGGAAACTGCTGATAATTATAGCATTGGAAGATGTCCTGGGTTTGGCGCGCTTTTGCCACCGCAACACTGACCATTCCCCTTTCCTTCGCCGGGGAAAAGGAGATCGCCTACGGGAAGTATTTGCTGGAGGAGGTTTCCAAGTGCCAGGAGTGCCACACTCCGAAGACGGAAACCGGGGAACTGGACAAATCGAAGTGGCTGAAGGGTGCAACGCTCGACTTCCAGCCGGTGACTCCGGTGGAGCGCTGGCACAAGACATCGCCGGACATCACGCCAGCGGGGCGTTTGTGGCAGCGATGGGGCGAGAAGGCCCTGCTCGAGTACCTGCAGACGGGGTTGACGCCCAAGGGAAAGCCGGCTGATCCGCCGATGCCCGCCTACAAATTGAAGAAGGCGGACGCCGAGGCGATGATGGAGTACTTGAAATCTCTCAAATAGCGGCATTGCCGGCGGTGCTGGGTCTGGCGCTGACGCTGGGCGCACAGAACGCCGCCAATGTGCTTATTGTCGCGAATCAGGCATCGCCTGTCTCGAAATCCATTGCGGAATACTATGCACGCAAGCGCTCCATTCCGGTGCGCAATATTTGCTACATCAACACTCCGCCGGTGGAGCATATCCCTCGCAACGTGTATGACGCGCAGATCGCGGCGCCGGTGGCCGGATGCCTGACGCGGGGGAATCTCACCGAGTCCATCCTGTATATCGTCACGACGCTGGGTGTGCCGTTGGGGATTCAAGGCACGGAAGGCCAGGCGGGCACGGCCGCCGCGGTCGATTCGGAGCTCGCGCTGCTGTATGCCGTTCTGCACGGTGTCAAATACCGGCCCGATGGTCCTTACCCGAATCCCTTTTTTGGGAAGACGGAAGAGCGCTTTGAGCACAAGCAATTTCCGATTTACCTGGTGACAAGGCTGGCGGCATACGATTTCAGTGGAGTGCGCTCCTTGATCGACCGGTCTGTGCAAGCTGTCAACACAGGCGTGGTTGTGCTGGACCAACACGATTCCGGGGATGGAGCGGGGGATGACTATCTGCGGGACGCGGCCATCCGGTTGCCGCAAGGGCGCACCGTGCACGACGATTCGCGGACTGTGCTGTATGGACAGAAAAACGTGATTGGCTATGGGGCGTGGGGATCGAATGACAAGAACCGGAAACAGCGATTCACTGGTTTTCAATTCCTGCCAGGCGCCATTGTGACCGAGTACGTCTCCACCAATGGCCGGAGTTTTGAAAAGCCTCCGGAGGGCTGGAACCTGAGCACATGGAAGAACGAAGACGCGGGGAAGTGGTTCAAGGGCAGCCCACAAACCCTGACGGCGGACTATATCCTTGAGGGGGCAACAGGGGCGTCGGGCCACGTCTACGAACCGTACCTGCGATATTGCCCGCGCCCGGATATCTTATTCCCCGCTTACGTTGTTCGCGGCCGCAATCTGGCGGAAAGCTACTACCTTTCCATCCCGGCGCTGAGTTGGATGAATATTGTGGTTGGGGATCCACTGACCAGGCTCGGGCCGGCGCGCTAGATCCGCGTTCATCCTGCTACTCTGGAAAACATCCCCATGCGTCTGCTCGCCGCCATTCTTTCTCTCATCACACTTGCCGCCTGTTCGCGATCGAACTCCGGCTCCAAACCGCTGTCGCCGCAGGAGTCGATGGCGACAATCAAGCCGGGCGAGGATTTTCACCTGGAGTTGTTCGCCGCCGAACCGATGGTGGTGGACCCCGTGGACATGGTGTTCGATGAGCAGGGGCGCGCCTATGTGGCGGACATGCTGGATCTG
The DNA here is from genome assembly GCA_937952345.1 of uncultured Acidobacteriota bacterium. Lineage (GTDB taxonomy): Bacteria > Acidobacteriota > Terriglobia > Bryobacterales > Bryobacteraceae > CADEFT01. The sequence continues at coordinate 367 of CALFYN010000957.1, read as the reverse complement.
CCATACGATCCGCCGGCGGGGAAACCGGCACGCTCGCGGATCGTGATGCTGGAGTACACGGACGGCGATGGGAAGGCCGATAAGAGCACCGTTTTCGCCGAGGATGTATTGCAGGTTTCGGGGCTGATGCCCTGGAAAGGCGGATTGATCGTACCGGCGGCGCCAAACATTTTCTATCTGAAGGACACGGACGGAGACGGCAAGGCGGATGTGCGGGAAACGCTGTTTACAGGTTTCTTTACGGGCAACCCGGAAGCGCAAGTAACGAATCCGCGGCTGGGTCCGGATAACTGGATCATCTTCTCCAACACGGGCAACGCGGGACGGATCACCTCGCCGAAGTGGCCGCAGCATCCGGTGGTGGAAG
>CALFYN010000956.1 GCA_937952345.1 uncultured Acidobacteriota bacterium | reverse complement strand
GATTGAAGTCCTTGCGGTCGGCTTCCTTGTCGATTTCATCGACATTATTGAGGAAGGCGAACAGCTGGTAGAACTCTTTCTGGCTGACCGGGTCGTACTTGTGATCGTGGCAGCGGGCGCAGCCGAGGGTGAGTCCCATGAACGCGGAGCCGGTGGTGATGACGCGATCGGCCACGGCTTCGACGCGGTACTGTTCGAAGTCGATGCCGCCTTCGTAATTGCTGGGCGTATTGCGATGGAAGCCCGTGGCGATGACTTGGGCGGTGGAGGGATTGGGGAGCAGGTCTCCGGCAACCTGCTCGATGACGAACTGGTCGAAGGGCTGATCATTATTGATGGAATTGATGACCCAATCGCGGTACATCCACATTTCGCGGGGTGCATCGATGGTGTAGCCGTCGGAATCGGAGTAGCGGGCGATGTCGAGCCAGAGGCGGCCCCAACGCTCGCCGTAATGCGGGCTGGCGAGGAGGCGGTCGACGGCGCGTTCGTAGGCATCGGGACGCTGGTCGGCGAGGAAGTCGCGGAGTTCCTGGGCGGTGGGGGGCAGGCCGATGAGATCGAGGCTGACGCGGCGCAGGAGGGTGGCGCGATCGGCTTCGGGGGATGGGGTGAGGCCGGCCTTTTCGATGTTGGCGAGGATGTAGAAGTCGATGGGGTTGCGGGTCCAGGTTTTGGCCTGGATAGCGGGGAGGGCGGCGCGCTTGACGGGCTGGAAGGCCCAGTGATCGGCGCCAGGGCGTTTGGACTTGAGCAGCGCCTGCGGCATGGCGAGCCCGTCTTTCACCCACTGTTCGAGGATGGCGATCTGCTCGTCCTTGAGCTTGCGGCCGGGAGGCATTTTGACGTCGCCGGAGTGTTTGATGGCGGCGATGAGGGCGCTCGATTCGGGGGCTCCGGATTGGACGGCGGGGCCGCGATTGCCGCCTTTGAGGATGGACTCCTGGGTTTCGAGGGAGAGACCGCTGTTGATGGCTTTTTCGTTGTGGCAGGCAAAGCAGTTGAGACGGAGGATGGGTTTAACCTTCTCCTCGTAGAAAGCGATCTTCGCCGGTTCTTGTGCGTACATGGCGGCGGCGCACGCCATCACAGCCCATCTCGCTAGCATTTGCTTGTGATTATATCAAGCCCTGCGCGTGTGGCTTGACGGGAGGATAATGGGTGGAGATGCCTGTCACGCTGGAAGCCGGAATGGTGATGGCGGAAGCCGCGGAACGTCCACGGAAGCGGTGGACGCGGGAGGAGTGTTCTCTCCTGGAAAAGGCCGGAGTCGGTGAACTCTCGCAATACGAACTGATTGAAGGGGAGTTGATCCGGAAAATGAGCAAGAATCCTCCACATGTTTACTGCCTCCATGTCGCGAGCAAGCTGCTTCGCGCCATCTTCGGATACGACGCAGTATTGCAGGATCCGTCGATCGACGTTTCTCCCGAGGACACTCCGACGAGCGCGCCCGAACCCGATCTGGTGCTTTTGCGGAACGAGGGGATGCCACTGGCGAGCCGCATCCGGGCGGCGGATATCCGGCTAGTGGTGGAAGTTTCCGATACGACTTTGCGGTTCGATCTGTTCACGAAGGCTCCTCTCTATGCGCGGGCGGGAATCACTGAGTATTGGGTTCTGGATCTGAACACACGGCGGGTGTTCGTGCATCGCGAGCCGGTGCAAGGCTCGTATACGAAGGTGACGGTGTACTCTTCCGAGGAACGGGTGGCGACACTGGCGGCTCCGGAGGCGGAGTTCGCGGTGGCGGATCTGTTCCCGGTGATGGCCGCGGAGGCCTGACGGCTCACGCCACCTTTAGGTGAAGCACCGGAGGGGCGTTTTTTCCACAACAGCGCTTATATTTTTCGCCACTGCCGCAGGGGCAGGGGGCGTTACGCGGCGTTTGGGGCGGATTGGGTTCGTTTTGTAAAGCTGGCTGGGGCGGTTCGGGCGGTTCGGGGTGAGAATCGGAAATTGTGTCAAATTTTGTAAAGCCGGCCTCG
>CALFYN010000955.1 GCA_937952345.1 uncultured Acidobacteriota bacterium | reverse complement strand
ATCGGCATCTCTCGCTACCGCAATGACGCCTATGCCACCGACTACGGGACGAAAGCATCTGATCAAGTCGGAATTCGCGGCGTGAATATCTCCGATCTCACCACCGGCCTCACCAACATCGATGTCTCCGGCTTTTCCAACCCTATCGCCGGATATTCGCTGTCCCTGCCCTGGATTCGCTTCGAAACAAACTGGAACTTCGTCAACAACTGGACCAAGAGCCTCGGCAACCACACCATCAAGTTCGGCTGGGATTATCGCTTCAATCGCGACGGACTGCTTCAGACCCAGGTCTATTCGCTGCGTGGCCAATACCGCTTCCGCACCGGCCAGACCGGCCGCAACGGCGATGCCAGCCAGGGCTTCGGCAATTCATACGCCGCATTCCTGCTCGATCTGCCGAACGATTTCGGCCGCGATCTGGTGTCGGCATTTCCCGAATACATTCAGTTCCCGCTGTTCACCTACGTGCAGGACAAGTGGCAGGTCTCGAAGAAGCTTACCCTCGATCTTGGTGTCCGCCACGAACTCTATCCGCCGGCCACGCCGAAGCACAGAGGCGGTTTTTCGAACTATGACATGGAGACCAACTCGCTGATCGTCGCCGGAATCGGCTCCAACCCGATGGATCTGGGCCGCAAAAACTTCCTCACGAATTTCGCCCCGCGCATCGGCGTCAGCTACCGCTTCGACGAGAAGACTGTGATCCGCTCCGGCTACGGAATCAGCTATATTCCCTACCCGGACAACCGCTACGCCTATAACTTCCCCGTCCGTCAAAACAACGCGTTCAATCCGGCGAACAGTTTCGTTTCCGCCGGCCGCATGGCTGACGGCATGCCGGCTCCTCTCCCGTTCGCCGTGCCGCAAGACGGCATCATCCGCAATGCACCGAACCAGAATTATGAAGTGATTCCGCTCAATTACCGCGAAGGCTATATTCAGAGCTACAACCTTGCCGTCCAGCGCGCCCTTCCCCGCAGTTTCAGCCTCGATGTCGCCTACGTTGGCAACAAGGGCACACGCGTCTCGCAGCAATTCAACGCCAATGGCGGTGTTGTCTTGGGCGCGGGCCGCGAGGGGCAGCCGCTCTGGTCGCGTTTCCGCCGCGACACAGCCACCAATATCAGCTTCATCGGCGTTTCGACAAATTACAATTCACTTCAGGTCAAAATGGATCGCCGCTTTTCGGGTGGCTTCCTCCTCACTACCGCCTATACTTGGTCGAAGTCCATCGACTACTCGCAGGACAACGGCGGTTACGCCTACCTCATCAATTCCGCCCGATCCCGCGCCCGCTCCGATTTTGACCGCCGCCACATGTTCAACCAGAGCTACGTTTGGGAACTACCGTTCGGCAAAGGCAAGCGCTATGCCACCAATGGCGCGCTGGCGAAACTCGCTGGCGGCTGGCAGGTGTCGGGAATTCTTTCCATGATGACCGGCCAGGCGCTGAACATTTCAGCCCCCAACGCCACCCTGAATGCTCCGGGCAACGCCAACAACCCGAATTACATCGGTTCCGGCGAACTGCCCATTTCGAAAACCGTGAACTTCCGCGCCACCGGCCGCAATCAGCCCACCTGGTTTGACACCGCCGTCTTCCAGGCAGCGGCGCCGAACACCTTTGGCAACGTCGGCCGCAACGCGTTCACCGGCCCCGGCTTCTTCAACCTCGATCTCAGCGGGTTCCGGCGCTTCCGCATCTCGGAGCGTTTCACCGCCGAGCTGCGGGCGGAGTCCTTCAACTTCACTAACACGCCGCAGTATCCGAATCCGGACGGCGGTTTCGGCAACGCGAATTTCGGCCAGATCACCAACGCCGGCATCGGCTCCTCGGCCGACGGCGGGTCGCGGCAAATTCAGTTCGGATTCCGGCTGCTGTTCTGATTTCGCACGGGAAGTCCTGAAGCCACCTGACACAATTCCACACGGCTTCTGCGCCTTTACCAGCAGAAGCCACCATGTTGCGATCACGAGATGGCATGCCGGTTCCGCGGTACGGTGCCTTCCTTCGAAGGCGCACCCAACGGCCCCGCCCGCATAGTCAATCCCTAACGTAGCGATCGGCGTTGATCGGCGTTCATCCGCGGCCCAAACTCAGACTGTCGCATTTCCAAAAAGTGCGGTTCAATTGATCTATGCCCTTTCGACGGCGCGACCTCTTCCTCGGCTCCCTGGCCGCTGCGGTACCCATCGGCGCAGCCACCGTATCGAGTGAAAACCGCAAGCCCGGCACAAACGCCTGGCAACTCACCAAAGTCCGTCCCAACGCCCCGAAGAACTTCCGCACCACCCTCATCGAAGGATATTGCTCGCACCAGAGTGTCGAAGCCGGTGACACGCTGCGCATCATGGTCAGCGTCAATCCCGCGCGGCGCTATCAGTTGCATCTGTACCGCATGGGCTACTACGGTGGCGCTGGCGGCCGTCACATGACCACCCTCGGCCCCCTTACCGGCAAGTCCCAACCCGATCCCCCCATCGCCGATCGCCGTCTTCGCGAATGCAAATGGGAGCCCTCCGCTGAACTCAAAATCCCCGCCGATTGGCCCAGCGGCATCTATCTCGGCCGTCTCGCCACCATCCCCGAATCCAAGCACGAACACTCCTGGGAGAGCTTCATCGTCTTCGTCGTGCGCGATCGCCGCAAAGCCGATGTGCTCTTCCAGGTCAGCGACAACACCTGGGCCGCCTACAATCGCTGGCCCGACGACTACTCGCTTTACACGGACCCGCGCCATTCCTGGGCGCCCGGTGTCGCCGTCTCCTTCGATCGCCCCTACGGCAAGTACGCCCAGATTTACGATCACCCGCTTTCCATCGGCTCCGGCGAATTTCTGCTGTGGGAGTACCCGCTAGCCTATTGGCTCGAGATGCTCGGCTACGACGTCACCTACACATCGAACGTCGACATGCTGCGCCCCGAGGAATTCCTCCGCGCCAAAGTATTCTTGAGCGTCGGCCACGATGAATACTGGGACCAGCGCCAGTACGACAATGCACTCGCCTCCGTGCAGGCCGGAGTCACACATCTCTATCTCAGCGGCAACTCTGTCTTCGGCGTCACGCCCTATCAGCCGAACTCCACCGGTCAACCCAATCGCATCCTCTCCCGCGAAGGAATATTCGGCGGAATGTACGGCAATTTCCGCGAATTTTTCAAGTTGCCGTTTACCACCGAAGG
>CALFYN010000954.1 GCA_937952345.1 uncultured Acidobacteriota bacterium | reverse complement strand
AATCGTGCGGAGCGTTGATACGATATGCTTCGACGGTGAGCAGGGCGCTCTTTTCATAGATGTAATTGCCGACGACGCGGTTGTACCACTCCCAGCGGAAGCGCACTTCTCCGGGTTTCGTGCCTCGATAGACGGGCTTTTCACGGCGCAGCTTGGTGAGGATGTGCGACTTGTTCTTGGCGACGCGATCGGGGTCTGCTTCCGCGGTGCCGAGACCACTCAGGAGAAAGAAGGTTGCGAGCCAGCGCGCTGATGCGGTCATTGTTGTACTCCTTTCCCGGTGACCGGAACGGCGCGCATAACATTCCCGTCGCGGTCACGAACGGTTAGCAGCCTTGCACCATCGATGAGGCCTCCCTTTTCGAGTACAACCTCCCAGTGATCCGCCACTTTAGCGCTGTGCAAAATCGTGGCCCTCGTTTCGCCGAGCCACATTTCGCCCGCGGGCGTGGATTCCTCCCGAATCGCTCTAGCCACTGCCTGCAGCCTGCTTTCGGAATCCCACACACGCAAAACAATGCGTCCATCATCGTTTTCCGCCGCGGACATGCGTGGCAAGTCCGCACCCTTTTCGGCAGAGGATATGCGGCCGGCAGTCCCGGTAAACTTCACCGATTCGGTGGCGCCTGTGACAGCCGAGAAGGCCGAGAGAAAAGCGTCGTAGCTTCCCGCCACCGTCGATTGCAGAGGCGAAGCCAGCGGAAAATCCTCGGAATTCGTTTGGCCGGTGAGATAGAGTTCCCCTCGCGCGCCCAAGGCCACTCCGGTGATTGCGTCCACCTTGCTCCCGCCAAAGTAACTCGACTGCAGGAGTTCGCCGCTGGCATCGAATGACACCACGAATCCGTCATCGACGCCTCCACGGGTTTCCTGCAAGGCTTCTTTGACGACGAGTCCGACGGAGTCAGTTCCGCCGGCCGCCACAACCCTGCCATCTGGGGCAACGGATAGAGAGAAGCAGATCTCGAATCCGCTTCCACCGTGAAACGTCGAGAAGATGACATTGGTCATCTCTTCGTTCAGTTTCGCCACAAAAGCATCGGCCGTGCCTCCGCCATTCGTGTTCTGGCGGGCGTTCGCCAGGGGGATCCGCGAGGAGGAAGATGTTCCGCATATGTAGGGGTTGCCGTCTCCATCCACTGCCATGGCTTGAATAAAATCAACCCCGGAGCCACCGAAGTACGTCGAGCGGTAAGGGCCGCCGCCTTCGGGGCTCAGTTTGGTGATGAATCCGTCCGTCGACCCGGATGCGGTGCGCCCGACCGCGCCTTCCGTTACTGGAAAACTCAAGTCGTTGGTTCGGCCCGCAACGTAGATATTGTCGAGAATGTCCAACGCAATGGCGGTTGGCTGATCGCCTTCCAGCAACGCCGTATTCATGCGCGAGCCTCCCAGGTAGGTTGAGAACACAAGTTCCCCGGAATCGGGATCCAGTTTTCCGACGAAAATGTTGCGGCACGATACGGTCGTTTCCAGGATGCCGGCAAGAACGTAGCGGCAGCGCGATGACGTGGGTTTAGTGGGCGTGAGTGCATTTTTCATGGGGAGATCGGAAGAACCGGTGGAGCCTGTGAAGACGATGCGACGCGACGAATCCAGAGTGACCGCGCGAATGTAATCCGCGTCCGATCCTCCGAAATAAGTGCTGTAGTCCAGTTCCCCGTTGGATGTGAACCGGGCGATGAATCCGTCAAAAGCCTGCTTCCGTTCATGCAGGGAACGGCTTACGGGCAGGTCCGCGGAACTGGTCGCGCCCGAAATGATAATCCTGCCCAAGTCGTCAATCGCCATCCCGTAGAGTTCCTCTATCCCATTACCCCCGAAGTAGGTTACGAACTGCAGTTTTCCGGTGGCGTCAGTCTTGACCAGGAAAGCGTCGGAACTGGTTCCTCCACCGAAAGCCTGGAGCATCGGCCAGCCTGGCATTTCAGCGGAAGAGGATGTGCCGGCGGCGTAGATATTGCCGGAACCATCGGTCCGGACCTGGCCTATGCCCGTACCATTCTCCGACTTGTCGCCTCCCAGGTAGGTAGAAAAAGTGATGACGGGATCGATGAGCAGACCGGTGCCGGACTCGGCCTCAACCTCAAGCCGAATCAAATCCGGGCTGGACAAGACGTAGCGGCTCTTGATTTCTCTCTGCCGTCCGCCGCCGAGGGAGAAGGTCTTGGGCTTGTGAATTCGGAACTCCCCGCCCGCAACCAGCACCAACAAATCGTCCTTGTCCAGACGAGTTCCTTGGGAGGCGGTGATCTGAATGCGGACCTGCGAGGCATCGGCCCCTGGAGCGACAATAAAGTCGAACTCAGGCTCACCGTTCCGGTTATGGAAAACCAAGTCGATGCCGTCCCATAAGCCCTTTTTCCGAATCTCGGCAAAGTGCGGGATGCCGGTCTTCCATAGCTCCGGTTTCGCGCCAACGTAGTAGTTACTCGTGGAGGACAGCCGCGCCTCGCCGCTCCACTTCGCTTCATGGCGGCTTCCAGGAAACTGGAGCAGCACGGATGATGAGGTGCCAGTGCCGCGGCTCACGAGCCTCGCCCCCACATCCTCGGCCAGGATGCGCAGCCGTGTGCTGGAAGTCTGAAACCGGATGTGTGAGGGCAATTGCCCATCATTCTGTTCGAAGAAGGCACCTCCGCGACCGGGGCCAGCGTAGGCAAGATGGATGGGCAGAAATAGAGCGACTGCCGCGTGAATAACCAGCATTGTTTCTCCCTATGTCGGTGATCTGTTCGTACTTTTCAACCCTAGTGGCGTAAACGGCATGCCAAAAGGCTCACGCCCACTTGCCCTTTTTTGGAATTGGCACCACAGGGCGAGTCACCGCGAGCCGGAGCCTTTGGCCTTCCGGCAGGGAATGCGGTAAACGGTCTCCACATGCCTTCCGAAATCCTGTATGATAGTCCGCACTCCTCGATCGAGCCGATCACACGAAAGGGGCAATATCAATGCTTCGCACTGTACTCGCTGCTCTTCTTTTCTGCGCCGCGACTCTCGACGCGCAAACCACATCCACTGAAGTTCTGGGCACCGTCACGGATGCCACGGGGGCTGTCGTCCCCGCCGCCGAAGTGACACTCCTCCGCATCGCCACGGGCGAAAAGCGGCAGACCAAGACTGACTCCAGCGGCAACTATTCGTTCCCGTTGATCGAAATCGGAGACTACACCGTCACCGTGTCGCTGACCGGATTCAAGACCCAGACGCAGACGGGCATTAACGTCGCGTATCAGCAGAAAGCGCGCGTGAACGTGGTACTGGACGTTGGCGCCACCAGTGAACGCGTGGAAGTGCAGGCACAGGGCGTGGAACTGAAGACGGACGACGCGGCGGTTTCAACCACCATCGAGCGGCGGCGCGTGCAGGAACTTCCATTGCTGGGCCGCAACTTTGCGAGCCTGGCCGTGCTCACTCCCGGCGTGCAATACGGCACGCGCATGGGGCAGGGCGTCAATACGAACACCGGGTTCCCCTTTGCCGGCGCGGCCACCACGCTCAGTGCCAACGGCCAGCGCGACGCCAATCAGAACATCACCATGGACGGCGTCACGGCCACCGAACCGCTGGTCAATCAAGTCCTCTTCAACCCTTCCATCGACGCCATTGAGGAAGTGAAAATCCAGACCGGCTCCGTCTCGGCGGAATACGGGCAGAACAACGGCGCGGTGGTGCAGATCGCGCTCAAGAGCGGCACCAACGATTTGCACGGCACATTTTTCGATTTCGCGAGGAACAACGTCCTCGATGCCCGCGATTACTTCCTCAATTTCGAGATTCCCGAGGGCAATCCGCTGCGGAAGAAGAACGCCCTGCGCCGCCATCAGTTCGGTGCATGGCTGGCGGGTCCGGTGAAGCTTCCCGGTTATAACGGCAAGGACCGCACGTTCTGGAGCTTCAACTATGAAGGCGTGCGGCAGACCGTGGAGTCCGTGTCGCAGGCATTCTGGTTTCCCGAGGAATTCCGGCGCGGCGATTTCTCATCGCTGCTGACTCCGCTCATTCGCGACGGCCGCCCGGTACGCGCGCCGATCATCATTCACGATCCCGTCACGGGCGAACCCTTCCGCGGCGCCGACGGCCAGATCAACAACATCGTCCCCGCCAGCCGCATCAACCGCAACGCGCAAAATTTCATCAATACG
>CALFYN010000953.1 GCA_937952345.1 uncultured Acidobacteriota bacterium | reverse complement strand
AATCAACTGATCCCCGCGGCGAACCACCGTATTCACCGCGCCGATCAGGCGCGCCTCTTCCGACAATTCATCCAGGTATGGAATCACCGCCACCTTGTGCGGAATTGTGAGATTGATTCCACGCATCCCGAATGCGCGCACACCCTGCATCGCCGCCCCCAAGTCAGCCGGACCCACCTCCACCGTGAGGTATCTCCAATTCAAACCGCAAGCCGCAAACGCCGCTTCCTGCATCACACCCGTGGGGTTCTCTGCAACGGGTTGCCCCAGCACACCCACCAGTTCCGATTTGTAGTTCGCGGGCATCCTATTCAAGATGGCACACCGCCCCCTTCAATTTCCCGCCCGCAAAGGTGGTAGAGTATAAAACCAATGGGCGCATGTTGCTTTGGCATGCACCGCGAAATTCATAACGAGGGTCGCCTGATGAGAAAAGTGCTCGTTCTTTTCCTTCTGGGTTTGGCGTCGGGTTTCGCCCAACAGGGCTCGACCGGTCAAGTGCAGCAACTCGAGGCTAGGGGTGATGTGGCGGGAGCCAAGTCCCTGCTCGAAAACGCTCTCAAGCAAAGTCCGAACGATGCGTCGGCGGCAAGCGCCTACGCCACGTTCCTCGATAGCCACGGGGATAGCGGTGCGCGCGCCGCCTACGAAAAGCTCGTCGCAGTCGAATCCGACCGCAACCGCAAGATGGCCGCTGCCCGAAGGCTCGTCGAACTCGACCTGCTCGCCGGAGATCGTGCCTCTGCCGCGCGCCATCTCCAAGCCTATCGCGATGCCGGCGGTGCCGGACTCGCGATCCCCGACGCTTCCACTGCCGTCGCTACTCGCCCCACCACCATCGTCGAGATCCCCGGTCCGTTGCGGTCCTTCGCCCGCATGGCCGCGCTCTCCCCTGATCTCGCCCCCGATGACGTCCTCGGCGCGCTCGCCCGCAACGTTGTCACCAACGGCTATCAGGCAGCCAGTTCCAGTGAAGCGCTCGATCAAACCGAATACTTGAAGCTCGTCGTCCGCTACCTCTCGCAGGCGCGTGAGCTTACCAAACTCGCCGGCGAGTCGAAGAACATCAAAATCGAAACCTGCGAATCCACCCAGACCGGCGATCTCCTGCGCATCCTCGGCTACCGCATGCGCGGTGGCTGCGGCAGCGAGGTCGTGCTCGAAACCGTGAACGCCTCCCGCGCCTTCCTCACCATCGATTCCGGCTTCCCCCTCGCCGAACTCGAACAGGCTCTCCGCTCCAATCGCCCCTTCACCTACGATTACTCGCCCACCAAAGTCCCCGTCCTCTACACGCCGGATTACTGGGCCGGCCCCAAAGACAAGCAGACCGGCGAATTCATCGACACCTTCCTCGGCGATCCTTCCCTCTGCCGCCTTTACCTCGCCCTCTCCAAACTCGATCCCGAATCGGCTGAGGAACTCCGCAAGGCTCTCCCTGTCCAGCGCATCAAAGCCTTCTCCCACGTCCTCGATTTCTTCGGCGGCATGCTCCAGCTTCGCGGCGGCAAGATGCCCGTCCCCGGCGGCCAGCGTTCCGCCGCTGCCTGGGCCGAGCTCGCCGGTGCCCCACCCGATCAGGGCGCTGCCTTCATCGAAAAGCTCATCTCCCGCGACGATGGCTGGCTCGCCAGCTACTACGATTCGCTCGCACGCATCACCGGCCCTTCCCTCGATTACCTCACTGAGCCCAACCGCATGAAGCGCTTCTACACCGCGCTTCGCGGCCGCGTCACCAGCCCCGGACCCGCGCGTCCCGTCTTCCGCGCCAACACCGAACTGATGCTTCTCACCACACGCATGCGCATCGACCCCGACGGCAAGCCCCACCTGCCTGGAGGCGTCGAAATGTGGAAAAACCTCTTCATCCACCATCCCCACGGCAAATACGACGGCAAGCTCACGAAGGCCGCCAACGGGTGGAAAGACCCCGACGATGTCATCGAAGCCTTGTTCGGCCTCTGCCGCAAAGCCGTCGAAAATGAGCCGCTTAAGATCTATATGGCGCTCACCGACATCAACCGCCGCCGGGAGAAGCCCCTCGAAACCGCCACCGTCGATCGCCTCGCCCGCGAATTCCGCACCTTCGGTTCGCAATACGCCATCTTCGCCGAGGTTTCCATCCTCTCCGACAAGACCATCCTGCAGTACCTCGACACCGCGCAGGTCGTCTTGCAGATCCGCGATCAGGCGCTCAAGGCCAACACTGCCGGAACACTCCAGTCCCTCATCAGCCTCTGGCAGATCTTCCACCGCCAGGGCAGTCTCCCGGCAAGCGAAGCCGACGCCACGCTCTCCACCCTGCTCACCAGCTTCGGTACAAAAGTCAAAAACAGCCGCGAACTGTTCGAACTCGGCCGCTCCGGCGTTGAACTCGTCCTCAAGGCCACCGGCGCCCCCGCCAACGTCAATCCTCACGATCGCCTCCTCGACCTGCTCGCCGGCACTGCCAATCCAGCCGACCCTGATTCCCATCGCCAGCTCGTCCAGGACATGATCCGCATCTACGAACTGCAGCGGCTGCCTTCCCTGAAGCTGTTGTTCGATGTCTCCGATCACCTCGACGCCATTGCCAAGGGCGAGAAGATGAACCCGGCCTTGGTCAACCGCCTCGCCGCCCGCATCTCCGAAATCCAGGTGCCCCGCGCCGCCATGACCACCGTGGAAAAGAACTCCATGGCCTTCGGTTACTGGACCGAAAAACACATCGACCAGCAGCGCAAGCTCAACATCCGTTCCCAGGTTGAAAAGGCCGGCGCCGATCCCGAAAAGCTCAAGGACATTCGCGGCCACCTCGCCCCAATGCTCCGCGATGCCCTGCTCGGCCTGAACTACGTTCACTATGCTCCTCCGGGTGCGCAGATTCTGCAGACGAATCCCATCTTCGTCCGCAGTCACGATTTCCTCGGCCTTCAGGGCGCCTCCCAAACCTGGAAAAACACCGAAGTCTTCGGCACCGGTTGGCCCTCCAGCGCCGGTGGCCGCCTCGTCGGCTCGCTCTCCAGTCTCCCCTACGCCCTCGCCGAAGCCGAGCAGAACTTCCTCATCCCCTCCCGCGAGCAGGCCCTCATCTGGGGCGATCTTGTTCCCCAGATGATTGTCATGGCCAAAGTTCCCCGCTGGTGGCAGGTGACCCCTTCACAGCTCCACTGGGTCGGTTTGCATATGCGCGCCGGCGAGTCGCTGCTTGCCCAATCCGCACTCGACGTCAACCGCCGCAAAGACGTTCTCGATTCTCTGGAACGCCGCGCCGTTCCCAACCGCGTCCGCCGTATCGAATCCCTGTTGTCCGCCGGCAATGTCCGCGGAGCCTTGGAGCAAACCACGCCTTCGGAACTATTCCTCCTCGCCGCCGATCTCGCCGGTCCCGGCAAACAGGACGCCGGAGTCCTCGGCCAGGAGATTCAACGCATTGCCGCCGCACACCCCGATAAGGCCAACTACCGCGCCATTTCCCGTGCGTTCGGCACCCCCAAACCTACTCTTGCTCACAGCTATCATCCGGAATTACTCAATCTCCGTACCTTCCCGACCCTCATGGGTTACTCCAGCCGTATCATGGCCGAAAGCTGGGAATCGAATCTGCTCTACTACGCGGCTCTTGCCAGCGAGTTGCAGCTCTCTCCTTCCCAGCTCAACGTCCTGATACCGGAATGGACGCAAAAAACGGTGGAGCGTATCTTCGCCACACACCTTGAGGATTGGCCCGCTCTGCTTCGCAGTTTGCGCGCCGTCGGCGCCGACGCCCGCCGTGAGGCACGCGGCGGCAACGAAGGAAAGACTTTAGAGTAAAAGGTTTAGCGTCAGGAGGATCATTCGAAATGATGCGCAGGTTATTAATTGTAACGACGGTAGCGAGTGTTCTCGCCGGTTCGGCTTGGTTGTTTGCTCAAGACCCGACGCGCCCAACCTTCCGTGTCAAGGTGGACATGGTCGTTCTCACCTTCCAGGTCACCGACAACAAAGGCCGCTATATCAACGGGCTCAAACACTCCGATTTCCGCATTACCGAAGACGGCATCCAGCAGAAGATGAACACCTTCGCCGAAGGAAACCGTGCCCCCAGCCAGATTGCTGAAGACGGCACCGCCAAGCCCATGGTCATCAATCCGGAAGAGCGCGAGAAAGGTGTCAACGCCGATGCCTTCGTCGGCACCAACGTCTTCGTCCTCTTCGATACCAGCAACTACATGTACCGCGGCTTCGTGTATGCCTCCGACGCTATCGCCGATTTCATCCGCGGCCTCGACCGCGCCGATTCCGTCGCCGTCTACACTTTCAGCCGCAACCTCTCCCGCGCCTCCGCCCTTCTAAAGGATCACAACGAGGCCATCTTCGGATTGCGCAAAGCCGTCGCCGGCGATGACGCCGCCCTCTACAACGCCCTGCTGCTCACGCTCCGCGACGCTGCCAAAGTCCCCGGCCGCAAAGTGGTCATCGTCTTCTCCAACGGTCCCGACAACGCCAGCATGGTCGCCCCCGACGATGTCCGCACCGTCGCCGAAGACGAAGGAATCCCCATCTACGTCATCTCCACCAATGACGCTTCCAAGGATCCCGTTTCCACCAGCGTCTTCAAACGCATCTCCACCCGTACGGGCGGCCAGGTCTACTTCGCCAAAACTTGGCAGAAGCAAGTCGAGGCCTTCGAATCTATCCGCGAATCATTGGGTAACAGCTACACCATCACCTACTATCCCCAGCCCAATCCCAATGAGGGCTTCCGCAAAATCAACGTCGAGATGGTGTCCGACATCGGCAAGAAGTACCGCCTCCGCTATCGCCCCGGCTACCGCCCGCAAAGCGGATTCTGAGTTCGCTGTTACAATCGGAAGTATGGCAATCCGAGGCCCTGCGTTGGCGCTGCTGATCGTGGCATGCGGGTTCGCACAGGCCCCAGCCGACCTCTTCTCCAAAGCACCACCCGCCGTCGATGAAGCCCTTCGCGGCCGCATCCTGAAGTTCTACCAGGCCCACGTCGACGGCAAGTTCCGCATCGCCGACCAGTTCGTCGCCGAGGACAGCAAAGACGCCTTCTACGAAGCCGAAAAGCGCCGCTGCCGCTCCTTCAAAATCGCCGCCATCAAGTACCAGGATGAGTTCACCAAAGCCTCGGTCATCATCGAGTGCGATACCGAAGTCCTCATCCCGCCCAAGGGCCTGATGGCCGTCCGTATGCCCCTCGGCAGTACCTGGCGCATCGAAGGCGGAGAGTGGCTCTGGTACCTGGTCAAGCAGACCTCCCGCGAAAGCCCCTTTGGCCAGATGAAACCGGGTGAGGGCTCCGGCGCCGGCGGCTTCCAGATCCCCACCGGACCCACCGTCGAGCAGTTGCAGAATGCCGTCCGTCCATCCCAGCGCAAAGTACGATTCGACGTCGACAAGCCCGGCGAAACCACCATCGATATCACCAACACCTTCTCCGGCGCCGTCAAACTCGAGATGGCCCCCTTCCTTGCCCACGACGTCAAGCTATCGCTCGACAAGACCGAATTGAAGGAAGGCGAATCCGCTCACCTGCACGTCAAGTACACCCCAAGCAAGCAACACGCCCGCCCCGCCGATTCGTTCTCCGAGGTGCGCATCGTTGCCGCACCCATCCAATCCCTGGTCCTGATTCAACTGGAATTCGCCCGCTAG
>CALFYN010000952.1 GCA_937952345.1 uncultured Acidobacteriota bacterium | reverse complement strand
TCATGAATCTGGTGGGGGAGCTGGTGCTGGCGCGGAACCAGATCCTGCAGTTCAGCACAAATGTGGAAGATGCCGGTTTCAATGCCACCAGCCAGCGGCTGAACCTGATCACCACGCAGTTGCAGGAAGGCGTCATGAAGACGCGCATGCAGCCGATTGGGGTGGTGTGGAACAAGCTGCCGCGCGTGGTGCGCGATCTGGCGAACTCCTGTGGCAAGCAGATACAGATCGATCTGGACGGCGCCGGCACGGAGCTGGACAAGAGCATCATCGAGGCGATCAAGGATCCGCTCACGCATATTGTGCGCAACAGTTGCGATCACGGCATCGAGCTGCCCGAGGCGCGCGTCAAGGCGTGCAAGGCGGCGCAGGGGCGGCTGATGCTGCGCGCCTTCCATGAAGGCGGGCAGGTGAACATCGAGATCAGCGATGACGGGCGCGGCATCGATCCGGAAAAGGTAAAACAGAAAGCGCTGCAGAAGGGCCTGATCCGGCCGGAACAGGCGCAACGCATGAGCGAGCGCGAGGCAATCAATCTCATCTTTCTGCCGGGTTTTTCCACTGCTGAGCAGGTCACCAACATTTCCGGCCGCGGCGTCGGCATGGATGTGGTGAAGACGAACATCGAGAAGACCGGCGGCACGGTGGATATCGCCAGCCGCGCCGGCCATGGCACCACGGTGAAGATCAAGATCCCGCTGACGCTGGCCATCATACCGGGGTTGGTGGTGATGAGCGGGCAGGAGCGTTTTGTCATTCCGCAGGTCAGCCTGCTCGAACTGGTGCGGCTCGAGGGCGAATCCGGACGCAAGCAGATTGAGCGGATTCACGGCACGCCGGTCTACCGGCGGAGGGGTAATCTGCTGCCTATTACGTATCTGCGGGATGTGTTGCGCCTGGGCAAGCCGGCCGAGGAGCCGGATGTGCTGAATATCGTGATTCTGCAGGCCGAAGACCGCCAGTTCGGCCTGGTGGTGGATGGCATTCACGACACGCAGGAAATTGTCGTCAAGCCGTTGGGCAAGCAGCTCAAGGGGCTCACCTGTTATGCGGGGGCGACGATCATGGGGGACGGAAAAGTGGCGCTCATTCTCGATGTGCTGGGGATCGGATTGAAGAGCGGCGTGCTGACGGAGGTGCGCGAGTCGGGGCGGCTCGAACGCGATGGCCACGAACTCGGCGATGTCGACCGGCAAAGCCTGCTGCTGTTCCGCAGCGGCAGGTTCGAGCGGCTGGCCGTTCCGTTGTCGCTGGTGGCGCGCCTGGAGGAGTTTCCGCGGGCCAAGATCGAGCATGCCGGCGGGCAGGAGGTGGTGCAGTACCGGGGCCGCATCCTGCCGCTCATTCCGCTGACATCCTATCTCGACCCGGGCGCGCGTTCGGCGGCCAAGCCTGACGAACCGGCGCAGGTTATTGTCTTCAGTGACGGCGAGCATCGCATTGGGGTGCTGGTGGACCAGATTGTGGATATTGTCGAAGACGTGGTAGTGGCCAAACAGCAGGCTGCGCATCGCGGGCTGCTGGGGTCGGCGGTGGTGGGGCAGAAGGTGACTGATTTCCTCGATCTGCACGCGGTGATTGAGAACTTCGGGGAAAGCTGGTTCGGACGCGGCGGCGGGGAACGAGGCGGAGCGACGATTCTGGTGGCCGAGAACTCGCTGTTTGCGCGCGGGCTGGTGCGCAACGTACTGGAAATGGCGGGCCATCGCGTGGTGGAAGCCGGCAACGTCGGCGAGGCGCTGGACAAGCTGGCCAAGCACAAGGTGGACATGGTGGCGACGGCGCTCGATCTGGCGGGAGGCGGAGGGGCGCGGCTGCTCGATCAGATGAAGCAGCATGCCGGCCTGGGCCATATTCCGGCGCTGGCGCTGGTGGAAGGCGGCGACGATCCGGGCTTCGGGGAAGCGCGCCAGAAGTTCGCCGAAACGCTGGGCAAGTTCGACCGGGAAGCGATGCTCCGGTCGGTGGAGAAGCTGTCGGCGGCGTTAGCGGTGTCCACACCGGGCCAGGGGGCTCTGGCAATGGCGGGCGAACTGGGAAGGAACCATCGATGAAGACACAGCAATTGCAGACCGAAACCGGCAACCGGCAGTTTTCCACGTTCTACGTGCAGGATCTGTTTTTCGGCATTGAAGTGCTGGAAGTGCAGGAAGTGCTGCGCTACCAGGAGATGACCAAAGTGCCGTTGGCGCCGGACCTGATTGAAGGGCTGATCAACCTGCGCGGGCAGATTGTGACGGCCATTGACATGCGCCGGCGGTTGCGGCTGGAGCCGCGCAAGGCCGGCGAGACGCCGATGAACATGGTGGTGCGGGGCGACGACGGGGCGGTGAGTCTGCTGGTGGACGAAATCGGAGACGTGCTGGAGGTGCGCAACGACATCTATGAACCGCCTCCGGAGAATACGCCGCGCGAACTGCGCGAGATGATTGCCGGGGTTTACAAGCTGGACGGGCGGCTGCTGCTGGTGCTCGATACGGAGCGCGTGCTGCAAAGCCAGCCGGTGAATTGAGAACGGAAAGGACGGCCTCCAGGAAGAATGGCTGCGAAACAAAGAAAGGGCTCTGTGAAACCCGCCGCCGCGCGCGTGTCGCTGTTGGACCGTGTGGGAGGGGAGCGAGCGCTTGCCGCCGCCGTGGACCGGTTCTACGAGCATGTGCTGGGGGATGCCGAACTGAAAGGCTTCTTCCCCGCCGCGGGCATGGACCGGCTCAAGGCGCAGCAGCGCGACTTTTTCAATCAGGCGCTGGGCGGACCAGCGCGCTATCGAGGCCCCGACATGCGTTTGGCGCACCGGCATCTTGCCATCGCCCAAAGGCATTTCGACAAGACGGCCGGTTACCTCGCACAAACGCTGTTGGAGTTGGGCGTGGACCGGCAAACCGTAGAGGAAGTGATGGCGGCGGTGGCCCCGCTGGCCAGTGAAATTGTGAATGCAGAGGGAGAAAGGACCAGCGGGAAAGATATGGTGATGGAAGACAGGTTGACACAACTGCTTGATGGGCTGAAGAGCGGCATTGAGCATCTGGGCACGAACGTATTCGTGGCCGACCGGGATTTGAAGCTGGTGTACATGAACGA
>CALFYN010000951.1 GCA_937952345.1 uncultured Acidobacteriota bacterium | reverse complement strand
GTAGTCGTCGAGTACTTCGATGTCCGTGTCCATCTCTACCCCCAACTGCTCAGCAATGCCTTTGAAGATCCCCCAGGCGACGATGGAGATGCTGTCGGACGGATCGTCGGGGCTGACTCCGATGAGGCGTAGGCTGGGGGGAAGGAACAGCTCTTTGCCGGCGGCGAGTCCGGCGTGCGTGCCCCCGGATGAAGAAGAGAAGAACACGGCATCGAAGCGGAGTTCGCGGGCAGCCATCTGCGCGGCGAGTTCGGAGGCAGCCGCGACGAAGCCCATCGCTCCGAGCGGGGCGGATGCTCCCAGCGGAATGACGACAGGATGGCGGCCTTGTGCGCGCAACTCAGTCGCGGCGCGCTCCATCGCCTGCTCGCGTTCGGCGCGGCTATAGACGGGGATGATGCGCGCTCCCGTCATCTGCTCGATCGCGAGGCTCGCGGGTGTATGCGGGTAAGGCCGCGCGGGTTGGTTCTGCACCAGCACGCATTGGAGGCCGAGTTTGGCGGCGAGCATCGCTGTAGCGCGGCAGTGGTTGGAACGGACTCCGCCGCAGGTGATGACGGCATCGGCGCCTTCGGCCTGCGCGGCGGCGAGCACGTATTCGAGCTTACGGACTTTGTTGCCTCCGCAGCCGGGTCCGGTGAAATCGTCGCGCTTCATCCAGAGGCGCGGGCCGCCGCCAAGGGCCTCGCGCAAGCGGGTGAGCTTTTCGATGGGTGTGGGGTAGTGGCCGAGAGCGAGACGCGGGATGGCTTCGAAGCGTTCGATGGCTCGTGCGCGGTCGATGGGGTGAATCATTGGTTCGCCGGTAGGTCGATGTAGCCGACAAAGGCCACCAGCATCTCCTGCGTCGTGCCTTCGCCCCAGCGCACTTCCTTCAGTACCTTATGTGGGTTCCTGGGGTTCGATTCGGAGTTGTTGTAGTAGGCGTAGGCATCGATGCGTGTGCCTTTGGGAAGTGGAATCGGCGCTTTGAAGCGATAGGATGTCTGCCAGTTGAAATCGTAAGGCTTGGCCCAGACGAGATCCTGCACACGGCCATCGGGGAAGGTTGCTGTGACGCGCATCTCGACGCCCAGCAGATGCATGTGGGGCAGGATGCTGTTGGCGAGCACGTCGCGTTTGACAATGGTGTGGGCGCGCTCTTCGTGGCGTTCGGCGCCCGCTGGGATGCGGATGCCGATGTTAGCCACCAGCAGTGACTTCTGAATGTTCGCCGGCTTTTCTTTGTGGAGCCAGATGCCGAGGCTGCTACGGTCGGTCTGCTTGAGGCCGTTGCGATGGTAGTGGACTTCCATCACGACGTCGGACTTGGCGGGGAAGAACGTGCCGGTGTGATCGGGGTGTTTGTCGGGGATCATGCCCGGCGCCCAACCGCCGATGCTGATGCGCTTATAGGGGGCGATCATGCCGAGTCCGCAGTCGAAGCCAGGCTTGGGATCGGCGGCATCGAGTGTGCGGGCCTGGCCGGTGATGTCGGCGAAGGCGCGTACATGGTGGACGATCTTGCGATTGCCGGGACGCACTTCCATGGCCTGTATGTAGCGGGTTTCGTCGAATCCGGCGGGCATGACGAAGCAGCGGTATTCATCGACACCGCTGCCGGCGAGTTCGAAATCGGCATCGGGAGTGAGGATGAGGTCGGGCTTTCCGAAGGCCCAATCGTCGTTGTATTGCACCGGCGCAGGAAGCTGTTTCTTGTCGCCGAGCGGAGCACCGGCATCCACCCATGCGGCGACGGTGGCGATTTGCTCATCGGTGAGGCGGCGCTCGTTGCGGAACTCGCCGTGGCCGGGAACGGCGGACCACGGAGGCATGGTGCGCTCGGCGGTGACGCGCTTGATCTCCGTGGCGTAGGCGCTGACTTCCTTGTAGTTAGTCAGCGGAAAGGGCCCAATCTGGCCAGGGCGATGGCATCGCTCGCACTGCGATTGCACGATGCGTGCGACGTCGTTCGCGTAGGTGGGGGGCTTGTTGGCGGCGGTTAACAATGACGCGGCCAACGCCGCGATGGCGAGACGCATTGTCCCATTTTACTCGTTGAGATCGACCCAGACGCTCTTGGTTTGCGTGTACAGATCGAGGGCATGTGCGCCTAGCTCGCGGCCGAAGCCGCTCATCTTGTAGCCGCCGAAGGGCGATGCCGTATCAAGGATGTTGTAAGTGTTGACCCACACTGTACCCGCCTGGATGGCGCGCGCGGCGCGGTGCGCCTTCTTGATGTCGCGCGTCCAGACCGCGGCGGCGAGCCCGTAGATGGTGTGGTTGGCCTGCTCAATAGCGTCGTCGAGATTAGCGAAGGTGATGGTGGAGAGCACGGGTCCAAAGATCTCTTCGCGGGCGATCTTCATGTCGTTGCTGACGTGGTCGAAGATGGTGGGCTTGACGAAGTAGCCTTTGTCACCGACTGTGGTGCGTTCGCCGCCGGTGACGAGGGTGGCGCCTTCGCTCTTGCCGGATTCGATGTAGCTGAGCACCTTGTTCATCTGCTCGGCGGAGACGAGCGCGCCGAGGCGCGTCTTGGGATGCAGCGGATCACCGACGGTGAGCTTGGCGGCGCGGTCGTAGAGCTTCTGCAGGAACTCATCGTGGATGGAGCTTTCGACAAACAGGCGTGAGCCCGCGGCGCACACTTCACCCTTGCCGTAGAAGATACCGTTGATGGCTCCGCGCACGGCGGCATCGAGATCGGCGTCGGCGAAGACGATGTTGGGAGACTTGCCGCCGAGTTCGAGCGACACCTTCTTCAACGTGTCAGAGGCCGTGCGCATGATCTCCTTGCCGACGGCCGTGCTGCCGGTGAAGGCGATCTTGGCGACCATGGGATGACGCACGAGCGCGGCTCCGGCGGTGGGCCCGAAGCCGGGGACGATGTTCACAACGCCTTCGGGGAGCCCCGCCTGTTGGAGAATTTCCGCGAGTTTCAGCGCGCTGAGCGGCGTTTGTTCGGCGGGCTTCAGCACCACTGTGTTGCCGGCGGCGAGAGCGGGTGCGAGTTTCCAGGCGGCCATGAGGAGCGGGAAGTTCCAGGGAATGATGGCGCCACACACGCCGAGCGGTTCACGCAGCGTGTAGTTGAGATAGTTGCCAGGCACCGGGATGACGTCGCCTTGAATCTTGGTGGCCCATCCGGCGTAGTACTGGAAGCACGCGGCGGCGGCGGGCACATCGACGTAGCGCGATTCGAAGATGGGCTTGCCGTTGTTGAGTGTTTCGATTTTGGCGATTTCGTCGACGTTGGCGAGCAGCAGGTCGCCGATTTTCCAGAGCAGGCGGCCGCGATCGGTGGCGGACATCTTCGGCCAAGGGCCTTCGCGAAAGGCTTTGTGCGCGGCCTTCACGGCGAGATCGACGTCGGCTTCATCGGCCTCGGCCACGGGCATGATCACGCTCTCCGTGGCGGGGTTCGAGGCATCGAAGGTTTTGCCGGAGACGGCATCGCACCACTGGCCTCCGATGAAGAGTTTGCCGGTGACGTTCACTTCGGGTTGAGCGGTTGGAGTCATCAGTGTCTATTGTGTCGCAAGGCGCGGGGCGTTGTGTCTGAGCCTGGAATCGGCATATTCTGTGGGGCATGGTCAAATCGATACTTCTGGGTCTGGGCGCGTGTGCGCTGATGCTGGCGCAGCAATGGCAGAACCCCGTGCGGCAGACGCTGGCCGAGGGCAAGCCGGTGATTGCGGGAACCGTGACGATTCCTAGCGCGGAAGTGGCCGCGCAGATGTCGAATTACGGATTCGATCTGCTGTGGATTGAGATGGAGCACTCGCCCATTACGCTGGAGACGCTGCGCAATATGGTGCTGGCGACGCGCGGGCTGAAGGCGATGCCGTTTGCGCGCGTGCCGGTGAATGAACTGTGGACCGCCAAGCGCGCGCTGGATGCAGGTGCGTTGGGGGTGATCTTTCCGTTTACGTCGACGGTGGAGTTGGCCAAGCAGGCCGTGGCTGCGTGCAAGTATCCGCCGTTGGGCCGGCGCGGCGCGGGACCGGGACTGGCGATGTTCCGCTGGCCAGCTCCCGAGGGCTATTACGATTTCTCCGATCGCAATGCGATGGTCATCGTGATCATTGAAGAGAAGCGCGCGGTGGAAAAGATCGAGGAGATTGCGGCCGTGCCGGGGATTGATGTGTTGTTCATCGGGACGAATGACCTGGCGTTCTCGTATGGGAAGCGCGGCAATTACAACGATCCGGAAGTGAAGCAGGCGATCGCGCGTGTGCTGGCCGCGGGAAAGAAGAACAATCTGCCGGTGGGGCGTCCAGCGGCCACTCCTGCCCTGATTGCGGAGTATCTGAAGGAAGGGTTCCGGTTCATTCAAGGGCCGTCGGATGCGGTGATGCTGGCGAACGGCGCTCGCGTGCTGCTCGAGTCAATGGGCAAGAGCGGCATCGATCCGAAGAAGCAACCGTTGTACTGAGGAGATGACTATGCGTTTCGTTGCGATTCTGTTGGCGTTGCCTCTGTTCGCGGGGCAGATGGATTTGATGGTGCCGATGCGGGATGGCGTGAAGCTGCACACGCTGGTGTTCACGCCGGAAGGCGAGGGGCCTTGGCCGGCTGTATTGACACGCACTCCGTATGAGATGCAGCGTGGCTCGGATGCGAAGGCGTATGTGGGCCGCGGATATGTGCGGGTGATCCAGAACGTGCGCGGACAGTTTCAGAGTGAGGGCAAGTACCGCGCCTTCGTCGACGATATCAACGATGGCTACGATGCCGTGGAGTGGATCGCGCAGCAGAAGTGGTGCAACGGGAAGGTGGGCGTGACCGGCGGATCGGCGGGTGGGATAACGACGAACATGGCGGCGATCAGCGGGGCTCCGCATTTGGTGGCGGCGTTTGTGACGGTGGCGACTGGGAGCATGTACCGGCATGCGGCGTATCCGGGCGGAGTGTTTTTGCAGCACATGAATGAGCAGTGGATGAAGGGGCGCGGGGTGGAGCCTTCAGCGGATCCTCGTCCGCTGCATCGTGTGTATGACGATGAGGCGCGGCAGACGGACATGCGTCACCACTATGCGAAGATTTCGGTGCCGTTTGTGAATGTGGGCGGGTGGTATGACATCTTCAGCGCGGGCACTGTGGAGAACTTCATGGGGTTGCAATCGCAAGGGGCTGGCAAGGCGCGTGGGAATCAGAAGTTGGTGATGGGCGCGTTTGGGCACGGCAACATGGCGGGGGATTTGAAGTATCCGGCCGAGGCGGCGGACCGGCGATTGATGGATCCGTTCCGCTGGTTCGATTACTGGCTGAAGGGTGTGCAGAATGGCGCGGACAAAGAGCCGGCGGTGCGGTATTACATGATGGGAGACACGATGGAACAAGGGGCTCCGGGGAACGAGTGGCGGAGCGCGCCTTCCTGGCCTCCGGCATCGACGATCACTTCGTATTTTCTGGGCGGCGGCGGGCGCCTGATGACGGCGGCTCCCGGTACGGGAAAGGATACATTCACTTACGATCCGCGCAATCCGGTGCCGACGATTGGCGGGAATAATCTGACGCTTCCGAAGGGGCCGATGGATCAGCGCGCGGTGGGCACACGGGCCGATGTGCTGCGGTATCAGACGGAGCCGCTGGCGCAGGCGGTGGAGATCGCAGGAAACGTGGAGGCGGAGTTGACGGTGTCCACCGATGCCGAAGATACGGACTTCATGGTGAAGCTGGTGGATGTGTATCCGAACGGATATGAGGCGCTGGTGTTGGATCAGGCGTTCCGGATGCGGTATCACGCGGGGTTGGAGAAGGCGGCGCGCGTGGAGAAAGGGAAGCCGTATCCGATCAAAGTGAATTTGTGGCCGACGGCGCTGGTGTTTAACAGGGGGCATCGTATTGCGGTGCATGTGTCGAGCAGCAATGCGCCGCGGTTTGAGCGGCACACGAATACGTGGGCGCCGCTGCGGTCGTACGACCAGGCCGTGGTGGCTCGCAATACGGTGCATCTGGGCAAATCACGGGTGTTGTTGCCGGTGACGAAGGTGTACGGGATTGGGGAGGGTGGAGGGAAGTAGGATGAGTCAGCCGGTGGATTAGTGGCAGCCTTGGCAAGAGAAGCTCTTGCCGTGGCATGACGCGCAGCCGAGCTTTTCGCTCTTGGTTGTGTGCGTGTCGATGTAGCGGGCGGTGTGGGTAGCGGGCTTGAGGGTCTTGTCGTTGCCGTGACAGGTTTCGCAACTGAAGGGCGGATCGATCTTGTTGTGGCAGACGAGACAGTCGGCCATTTCCGGGTGATGGTTCCTGGCGGAGACTGAGGTGGAAGATTCGATGCCGCGGTGGCAGGCCGCACACGCGTTGGCCGTGTTGAGGTGTGGCGCGCGCGTTGCGCCGTCGCCGAGGTAGGTGTCGGCTTTGATGGCCACGGCGATGACGGGGGCAATGTTGCCGAATCGGGCGTGGAAGGCGTGATCGAATTTGGCGAGGCGGGTGTTTGCCGGCTGCTTGATCTGCACGGATTCGTGACAGGGCTGGCAGGCTTCGGCGGCGGGCAGAAGGTTGTCTTCGAGTTTCGTGCTGGTGGCGGCTTTACCGTGGCACGAAGTACACTCCGGCTTCAACTTGGCGTGCAGGGCGTGGGAGAAATCAGCGGCCTGTGCGGAGAAGAGGCAGGCGAGCGCCAGGGTTAGCATCGGAAAGACCTATACGGATCGATTCTATTCCATTTGCGAAGCGCGGAAGCCGTGTTATCCTAACATGTGCCGCAAAGAATTCTGGGCGTGATTCCCGCCCGGTTTGCCTCCACCAGATTCCCCGGAAAAGCTCTCGCCAAACTCGCCGGTAAACCCATCCTGCAACACGTCTACGAGCGCAGTGTCATGGCGCGCTATCTGACCGATGTCGTGATTGCGACAGACGATGAACAGATCTACGATGCCGCGCGCGGGTTCGGAGCGCGGGTGCGCATGACGCGCAGCGACCATCTATCGGGGACGGACCGCGTGGCCGAAGTAGCGAGCGCGGACACGGCTTCGATTGTGGTGAATATTCAGGGCGATGAGCCGATGATTGATCCGGGAGCGATCGACGCGGCGACGCTGGCGCTGCTGGACGATGAGGATTCGCCGATGGCGACCTTGAAGAAGCGGATCGACACCGCCGAGGAGATGGCCAATTCGAATGTCGTGAAGGTGGTGTGCGACCGGTACGGCCATGCCATCTACTTTTCGCGTTGCACGATTCCCTACAATCGCGGCGGCGTGGATGCGCCGTATTGGAAACATATTGGGCTATACGTGTACCGGACGGATTTTCTGCTGGGCTATTCGGCGATGCCTGTGGGGCCGCTGGAGCAGGCAGAGCGGCTGGAACAACTGCGGGCGCTCGAAAACGGGTACCGGATCCGGGTGATGGAGACGGATTATGAGTCGATCGGCGTGGATACGCCGGAAGATCTGGAGCGCGTCACAAAACTGTACGAGGCGATTTTGCCTGAGGCTTAGAAGGGGGACTTGCAAATGGTGAAGTACATCTTTGTCACGGGAGGCGTGGTCAGTTCGCTGGGCAAGGGGATCGCCGCGGCTTCGATCGGGTGCCTGTTGGAGTCGCGGGGACTGCGGGTGACGCTGCAGAAATTCGATCCGTACCTGAATGTGGATCCGGGCACGATGAGTCCGTTTCAGCATGGCGAGGTCTTCGTTACGGACGATGGGGCGGAGACGGATCTGGACCTGGGACATTATGAGCGGTTCACGCACGCTCCATTGACGCAGGCGAACAATCTGACGTCGGGGCGGCTGTATGAGCAGATCATCACGCGTGAGCGGCGCGGGGATTATCTGGGCAAGACGGTGCAGGTGATTCCGCACGTGACGAACGAGATCAAGGCCGCGATGCGGCGCGTGGCGGCGGGCGTGGATGTGATTCTGGTGGAGATTGGCGGCACGGTGGGCGATATCGAATCGCTGCCGTTTCTGGAAGCGATCCGGCAGATGCGGCATGAAGTGGGGCGCGAGAACGCGATGTTCGTGCACGTGACGCTGGTGCCGTGGATCGCGGCGGCGCAGGAGTTGAAGACGAAGCCGACCCAGCACTCGGTGAAGGAACTGCGGGCGCTGGGTATTCAGCCGGATATCCTGATCTGCCGGTCGGAACGGCCCTTCGGCAAAGACGTGAAAGAGAAGATCGCGATGTTCTGCGACGTCGATGTGGACGCGGTGATCTGCGCGAGCGACGTGCAATCGGTCTACGAAGTGCCGCTGGTGTTGGCGGATCAGAAGGTGGATGAGTTTCTGCTGAAGCAGTTGCATCTGGACGCGGCTCCGCGGGATCTGCGGCGCTGGAGCAATATGCTGACGCGGATGCGGAATCCGATTGACGAAGTGAAGATCGCGCTGGTGGGCAAGTACGTAACGTATGAAGACGCGTACAAGAGCTTGAAGGAAGCGCTGTTGCATGGCGGGTTGGCGCACGGCGTGAAGGTGAACATCGAGTGGGTGGAGGCCGAGGAACTGGAATGGCCCGATTGCATCCACCGGCTAAAGCCATACGACGGGATTCTGGTGCCGGGCGGATTCGGCAAGCGCGGGATTGAAGGAATGCTGCATGCGATTCGTTATGCGCGTGAGTTCAAGGCGCCGTACTTCGGGATCTGTTTGGGCATGCAGACGATGGTGATCGAATTCGCGCGCAACGTGTGTGGATTGCCGAATGCGGATTCGACGGAGTTCGATCCGGCGACACCGCACCGTGTGATCTACAAGCTGCGCGAGTTGAAGGGTGTAGACGAACTGGGCGGCACGATGCGGCTGGGTGCGTACCCCTGCAAGTTGGCGGAGAACAGCTTCGCGCGCGAGGCGTACGGAGTGCCGGAAGTCAGTGAGCGGCACCGGCACCGGTATGAATTCAATCGCGAGTATGAAGGGATTCTCACGGCGCACGGACTGCGGCTGACGGGGCAGACTCCGGACGGGATGTACGTGGAGATCTGCGAGTTGCCGGACCATCCGTATTATCTCGGCTGCCAGTTCCATCCGGAGTTCAAGTCGAAGCCGCTGGAGCCGCATCCGCTGTTCCGGTCGTTCGTGGGCGCCTGCTACCGGCACAAGAAAGAGATTCTGGGGAAGACGCGTGCGGATCGATCTGCTTCCGTCACTGTCGATCGGTGATGGCTGCGATCTGGCGGTGATCGCCGGACCGTGCGTCATTGAGAGCGAAGCACATGTGCACTTCCTGGCGGACGCCATCGCGCGGGAGTTGGGCGGCGCGTTCGTATTCAAAGCAAGCTATGACAAAGCGAATCGCAGCAGCGTGGATTCCTATCGCGGGCCGGGGCTAAAGGAAGGGCTGCGGATCTTGGGCGGGCTGAAGGCTCGTGGCTTTGCGATTCTCACGGATATTCATGAGCCAGCGCATGCCGAGGCGGCGGCAGAGGTAGCGGACATTCTGCAGATCCCGGCGTTTCTCTGCCGGCAGACGGATTTGCTGGTGGCGGCCGGACGCACGGGGCGGGTGGTGAATATCAAGAAGGGGCAATTTGTGTCGCCTTACGATATCCGCCTGGCCGCGGAGAAGGTGGCGTCAACGGGGAACGATCGGATTCTGCTGACCGAGCGCGGGAGTTGCTTCGGGTATAACAACCTGGTGGTGGACATGCGCGGACTGGCGGTGATGCGGGGGTATGGATGGCCGGTGGTGTTCGATGCCACGCACAGTGTGCAGATGCCGGGCGCGGCGGGGAAGGCATCGGGCGGGCAACCGGAGTTCATTGAGCCGCTGGCAAAGGCCGCGGTGGCCGTGGGCGTGGATGCATTGTTTGTGGAAGTGCATGAGGCTCCGGAACGGGCGTTGTCGGACGGGGCGAATGCATTGCGCTTGGACTTGCTTGGGGGGCTGGTGCGGACGCTGCGGAAAATCCGCGAGGCGGCCGGCGCGGGGGCGTGATCCTCGGCTGGTGTACGCCCCCACACGGCTGAGCAGCACCCTCATGCAGCTAATGATTCATCCTCGGAAAGACAGCGGATGGCGAGGGCTTCGGCGCCTTCTTTGTAATCGACCAAGGCCGTGCCGCAGGGCTCGATCAGTCCCTTGGCGACGAGTGTGGACACGGGTTGGATGAGGTGACGGTGCACGGTGCGCTTCAGTTCGCGTGCGCCGTATTCGGGGCTGGTTCCTTTTTCGATGAGGAAGCTTTTCGCTTTGCGGGTGATTTCGACGAAAAAGGCGCGCTGGCCGAGGCGGGTGACGATGTGAGCGCGGAATTCATTGAGTTGGTGTTCGAGGATGTGTTCGAGGGCCGCGCGATCGAGCGGGTAGTAGGTGTTGACGACATCGATGCGGTTGACGAATTCGGGCGAGAATTTGCGGCGCACGGCGTTCATGGCGATGCTCTCCAGTTTCCTGGGGAGATTGACGCGGGGGCGATCCACGATTTTGTCGAAGCCGAAATCGGGGCGCAGTTCGCGGCTCATGCCGCGGGCGCCGAGATTGCTGGTGAGGAAGACGATGCTGCGTTCGAAATTGACGACAGTGTTGTCGCCGAGGCGGAGAATCGCTTTGTCCAGGACGCCGAGCAGGAGGCGCTGCATGGACGGGGCCGCTTTTTCGATTTCATCGAAGAGAACGAGGGAGAGATTGGAGCGCTCGCTGGTGACGGCGTTGAGCTTCTGCTGGGTCAGCAGGGGAGTCGTTTCGCGGTGGCCGAGATATCCGGGAGGGGCTCCGATCAACTTGGCGACTTCGTGTTCGAGTTGGAATTCGCCGCAATCGATGCGGAGGACGCTTTTCTGATTGCCGTGAATGGCTTCGGCGAGCGCTTCCACGGTTTTCGTCTTTCCGGTGCCGGTGGGGCCGAGCAGGAGGAAGACGCCGACGGGACGGCCTTCCGGAGCAAGGCCGGCATTGT
>CALFYN010000950.1 GCA_937952345.1 uncultured Acidobacteriota bacterium | reverse complement strand
CCAGCACATCCACGAAGTGCCGCAGTTGCTCCTTGTCCGGCTCCTCCGGCAGCGGAGGCAACGCCTCCAGCCTCGCGGTTTCCACCACACGCGCAATGGACCGGTATCGTCGTGGCGTGCGGTAGATGAAGTTGCCTTTGCCGTCGTTGTGCACAAGCTCCATGTGCCCATCGAACTTCTTGGGATGCTGAACGTCCTTGTACTCTTCCTCGCTGGTTTGGTCGTGGATGATGGCGGCATCCACTCCGAGCGCCTGCAGCCACAGGATCCCCATCTCGGCATCTTCACTGCCCGCCAACTCCCACGTGGAAGGCTGCACGGCCGGATTCAGCAAGCCCTGCTCGGAGCCGCCGCCCAACTCCGCCAGGTCGTACCACGCGTTGTACCAGAAGCGCACCGAGCCCGTCGTGTAGGCGCGCGCGTGAGGCATGTTCTTCGCCATCCAGTCCGTAACCCGATATTCCACCCGCGAGCGGTAATCCTCATGCGGCACGTAGATGTTCCAGGAATTCCGGACATATTTGCGGACGGAATAGAACAACAGAACCACCAGAAGAGCGGCGGCCACGCGGCGCGGAATGCGTATCCGCGCGAGCGCGCTCCAGTCGCCGTCCCACAACCAGCGCAGCAACTCGGCCCCGGCCAGGATGACGAACATGTCCAACTCCGGCACCATGCGGCCCGGCTCGCCGATGACGCGGAACTGCAGGTAGTAGTTGCCGATCACGTTTACGAACAGGATGCCCAACGCGCCGATGAGGAACACCTGCCAGGCGAGGTCCTTCTTGCCGCGCGCCCATCTCTCGGTCAGCTTCATGTAGACGATCGCCAGGCCGACGATCAGCCACAGAGACCAGCGATTGCCGCGCTCGGAGACATAGCGCATGTTGTGGAGGGTCACGGTGATGTAGGACGGCACCAGCCAGAACGCGCAAAGCCCGTAGCTGAGCGCCGCGATCATCCCCGCCCGCACGAACACGCGGTTGTCCAAATGAGTGACCCACCAACTCCAGACCACAATGGGAAACAGCATGGCGAGCGCCGTGGCGCCATAGAAGTTGTGCGCCACTACGAGCGCCGAAGCGGCGGCCGCGGCGGCGGTCCAGCGAAGCCGTCCCGTGCGCAGCGCCAGCATCGAGAAAGCCAGCGCAAACCCGAGTAGCGCTACCGCGGACATGTGCGGCCCTTCGCCGTAGCGCGCCAGCGCTCCCAGACGCTGCGGTTCGGAATACGAGGCGGCGTCCTCCCGCAGTTCCTTCATCACAAGGAACGACGGCGACACCGTGGCCACGGCAAGCGCAGCGACAATGGCAAACTTGCGCGACTTGCCGCCCACTCGCGAGAGCACGTAGATGCCGGCGATGCCGAGGGCATAGAGCAGCGCGACATAGAAGTGATACGCGCGTGCCGTCGACCAACCCGGAACGTATTTGGCAAGCGCCGCGGTGCCGTAGCGGAGGGCGGGCGGGTAGATATAGTCGAAGCGCGTGCCCGTGTACCACAGCGGCTGCCACTTGGGATGCGGCCAATGGTCTTTTAGAAATCGGGCATCGGAGATGAAAGTGCTCTCAATTGAGGCCCATTTATCCGAAAAGTCCAGGTGAAACAGCGGCCATACCAGATAGGCGGCAAGCGCGAAAACCAGCCCCACTTCCACCCACCAGGAAACGGCTTTGCCTTCACGCCACGACCGCAGCATCACTGTTTTTCAGACCAGGCCAATTCGATTTTCGTGCCGTGCGCGGATCGGCTCAACGTGATCAAGGCGTAGCGGCCATCCTCGCTGTGCGAGGCATTCAGGATCGCCGCCGACACCTGCCCATCGTGGCTCATGAGGTTCTTCGAAAGCAGAAAGCCTGTCCGCTGCCAGGTGCGTTCGAAGTACTCGGCCGTGTCCTCCAGCGGTTCGGAGGCCAACAGGACAGCGTTGCCGGAAGCACCGCCGGTGCGCGCCTCCTGCACGCGGTAATCGCCCCGCAACTGCACCCACTTGGGGGCCGGAGGCGCACTGCGCGTGGCCACCGTCTCGAGCGATTGCGCATACTCACGAGCCTTCTGTTGATGCAGCAATCCCACCAACACGCCAGGCAGCGCGAGGAACGCGCCACACCAAAGCGCTACCCAGATCCATGCCCGCTGCTTGGCCGGGCGCCGCGGCTCCACCTCTCCATCTTCGGGAGGGAGTGGAGGCATCTCCTTACTCATTGATTGTTAGGATAGCGGATCGGCCGAGGGCTTCACACGTCGTCGCG
>CALFYN010000949.1 GCA_937952345.1 uncultured Acidobacteriota bacterium | reverse complement strand
GTCAAGGGGACATTTCTACTTTGCCAAAGGGGACATTATCATTTTGCCGTTACAACAGCGTCGCGCCGGTGTCGCGCCGGTGTCGCGCCGGCATTCGCACCACATCCATCCTTTACTCCGTTCATCGACTCCAGCACCACTTCCTGGCGCCAGGCTGTTAGCGGTAGCAACGCAGGCCGCGCTGGGTGCGGACGAACAGAGCATTTCGGGCAATGGCGGGAGTGGCGAAGATTGTGTCTCCCAGGTCGGCGGTAGCGATGACTTCCCAGTCGCGGCCGGGCTGAATCACGGTGAGTTTGCCGTCCGCGCTGGCGGCGTAAATCTTGCCATCCCCGGCGATGAGGGAAGCGAAATAATCGCCCCCGGCTTCGGGTAGCCGCGCTTCCTTGAGCAGGGCGCCGGACTCGCCATCGAGCGCCAGCAGGATTCCGCCAGTGCGCACCGCATACACCAAACCCTGGTAGGCGATCGGAGAGGGAACATACGGCAGCCCTTTCTGATATCGCCATACAACTTTGCGATCCGACAGGCGAATGAGGCTGAACCCAAAATCGCCGACACCGCGATTGCGAAATCGCAGCCACTCGGCTTCGGTAATGACGCCGTCGCGGTCGGAATCGGCAATGCCGAAACTGGCGGCTGGGAAGCGCTTCACGGCCTCGGCGGGCACCAGCTTGCCATCCGCGTCGGCATCGGCTTTGAGCATCCAGGCCCAATCGGGAAACGCGGGTTGAGCGGAGCCGCGAATCGGCGCGAGGATATGGTTGTTGTCGAAGAGCACCGGCATGGGGATCATCAACGAATCGGGGGCAGGGACGAGCCAGCGCGACTCGCCGGTTTCGGCCGAGAATGCTTGCAGCCCGTTCGAGGACAGCGCCACAATATCGCCGTGGGGAGTGAATAGGGGCGTCGACCACCCCTCGACCGTTTCGGGCCGGGCGGTCTTCCACCGGACCTTGCCCGTGCGGCGGTCCACCGCCAGAAGGACCGAGCCCCGGCGGGCATCGATCTGGAGGAAGACCGTGCCGCCGGCGAGCACGGGTGAAGTGCCCATCCCGTAATTGTTGGTGAACGGGCCGAGGGGCATCTCCCACTGCAGTTTGCCGGTGCGCGGGTCGAGCGCGATTAAACCGTAATCGCCGAAGAAAGCGTAGACACCATCGGCGGTAACGGCGGGCGTGCCGCAGGCCGCATCGTTGCGATTGGCGTCGATCTCGTTGCGCCGCGTGCGCGTGCGGGTGTAGCGCCACTGCTCTTTGCCCGTGTCGGCATGCAGGGAGATCACCATCAACGTTTCGCCATCCGCAGCCGAAAGAATGACTCGATCGCCAAGCACGGCCGGGGACGAACGTCCGAAGGGCACGGGCGCGGTCCACCGCAAGGAACTCTCATCGAAGCGTACGGGAAGATCCTTCGCCTGTGTGGCAACCCCCGATCCATTGGGACCACGAAATCCGGGCCAATCCTCGGCGCGCAGAGCACAGGCCATGGCGCAAAGCAGCAACAATCCGGAAATGGGCAGGCCAGTGAGCATCGTGCAATTATACCCTTGCCAACGCCGCACGCCGGTCCTACGATGAAGTCGGAAAGTCAGGAGGGTAGTATGCGCCAGACGTTAGCAATCCTGCTGATCTGGTCATTCGCGGTTCCCTCCGGCGCACAACTCCGCAGCCCTTCCGTGAAAGAACAGGTGCTCACCATCGCCCGCGATGCGGCGGTCGAGGTGCGGCTCACCGACAACTCCAAACGCAAAGGGAGATTGGGAGAGGTTAGCGACGCCGGATTTGAACTGCAAACCGAGCGCAAAGGGTCCATCACTACGGAACAGGTTTCGTTCGACCGTGTGAAGTCGGTCAAGCAACTCCATCGCGACTCGACCGGCCGCTCCATCGGACGAACGGTGCTCATTACCGGAATCGTGGTAGGCACGGTGTTCGGCGTCATCTTTCTTATCGCGGGCATCGCCGCCGTTGTCGATTGAAAGGAGCGTCATCATGCGTCAATTCGTTGCGTTCCTGCTCATCTGGTCATTGATCGCGCCCGCCAGCGCGGCACAATCGTCGCCCAAGGAACAGGCCGTCACCATCAGCCGCGGCAATGCTGTGGAGGTACGATTTCTGGACGGGTCGAAGACGCGCGGCTGGATCGGCGCGGTTTCCGATTCCGGTTTCGAACTGGACACGGAGAAGCAAGGCAAGCAGCAGATTGCCTTCGACCGCGTCCAGTCCATCCGCGACCTGAAGAAGAAGACATTCGGCCGTTCGCTGGGAATCGGTTATCTGATCGGACTCGTGGTGGTCGGCGTGATCGGCGTGACGGTGGCGATTGTCTGCCACGACGGCTGTTGGGGCTAGCGGAAGGTGATCAAGCGCCCCGACCCGGACGAGGTCCCCAGGACAGCGGTATCCACACCGCTTGCTTCGAAGCGGACGAACTCGCCTTGGATGTCGACATTCAAACTGGCGCTCTGGGCGGGTGGCAGCGCGGAGAGCACCCAAGCGGGCACCGTAAAGGTTCCTACGGGGGCGCGCTCGAGACAGCGGAAGGTGGCGGCAAGCAGCGGCTCCGTCCGTGTGGTGCTGGTACCGCTGATAGCGACAGTTTCCGATTCCAATCCGCCCGTCCAGGTGAATGTGACCTCTTTGGTGCGGTCGATTGTATTCGGCCCGTCGTTGCCTACGGTGTTCCGGTTGGTCCAATTGAGCGGCGCACCGAGGCGGATCTTGGCGCTGAAGGCACCGACGTCGGCGCCACCAGGCCCGCTTACCGTGTACTCGCCGGGATCGAGATACGGACCGCTCACGCCGGGAATCGACGGAAGGCCCGGAATATTCGGCAGCGCCTGGCTGAGCGTTGCGGTGTAGACGCCATCCTTCTTCTCGAGTTGTTTCGTTCCTTTGGGCCCGGAGAGCGTGAGCGCGGGCCCGGCGTCCAGCGACTGAAAGTCTATTTCCAGATCACCCAGATCCGCTTCCGTAAAATAGGAAACTACGCAGGAGCCGGCGGAGGGATTGCCTCCGATATTCTGCAGTGCGACCGTGCCCGAGAGCTTGACTTTGCTGAAACTTCCCGAAGCCGTCTCCGAGGCAATCTCGAAGCCTTGGACGGATTGCGCCAGCCGGCTGATGAAGACCGAGCCGGTGCGGAACTCCTCCTGTATGCTGATGCGCTCCAAATCGGCGGGCGTGAATCCGCCGGGATCGGTGCATACACCTTCGGCGGCCACCG
>CALFYN010000948.1 GCA_937952345.1 uncultured Acidobacteriota bacterium | reverse complement strand
ATGCGGACATCGGAAACGGTGTGGTCGCCTTTTCGAGCGGCAACCATGCGCAGGCCGTAGCCATCGCCGCCCGAATCCGCAACACGAAAGCCACGCTCGTCATGCCCACCGACGCGCCGCAGGCAAAGGCCGAAGCGACGGCGGCCTATGGCGGCACGGTTGTGCGCTTCGACCGTTTGAAGGATGACCGCGAAGCCATCGGACGGCGCATCTCCGAAGAAACAAGGGCGACGCTGGTACCCCCGTTCGATCATCCCTGGACCATCGCCGGACAAGGCACCGCCGCGTTGGAACTGCTCCAGGATATTGGTGCGGTGGATGCGCTGGTGGCATGCGTGGGAGGCGGGGGACTGCTGGCCGGTTGCGCAACCGCTGCCAAAGCCATGTATCCCGCAACGCGAGTGTTCGGCGTCGAACCCGCCATTGCCAACGATTGGGCGCTGTCGTTTGCGGCCGGCCATCCCGTCGAGATCCCCCCACCCGATACCATCGCCGACGGATTGCGTTCCCCCAAGCCCGGGAAACTGACCTTCTCCATCGTGAAGAACCTGGTGGAGGATATCCTGCTGGTGAGCGAAGAGGAAATTCGCGCCACGATGAAGTTCCTGCTATTGCGGATGAAGATCCTGGTCGAGCCCAGTGGCGCCGTGGCTGCGGCCGCTCTGCTCCATGGCAAATTGCCGCCCGGTATCCGTAGCGCGGGCGTGATCCTCAGCGGCGGCAATGTCGATTGGGACGTGTTGCGGTCGATCTAGCGGGTGAGTTCGACAAGCGTGCGCGCGCCCATGCCTTCCGGCAATTCGTAGCGCTCCACCACGCGCATGCGAATCTGGCGCTTGCGCGCTTCGGGCGAGGCTTCGGCCACCTCGTCTTCCACGTCCGGCCCCTTGTACAACAAGATCCGCGAGCCTTGTTTCAGAGCGCTGGCGAAAAGAACGATCGCTTTAGCCAGCGGAGCCACCGCACGCGCGGTGACGATATCCGCTTTGTTCGATTGCAGCCAATCCTCGGCGCGTACAGGCGCCACGGTGACGTTTGCCAGGCCCAGCGAACGCGCTGCGGACTCCACAAAACGGGCCTTCTTCTGGGTCGATTCGAGCAGTGTGAACTTCGTCTCCGGTAGCACCAGGGCGAGGGGAATGCCAGGAAATCCCGCGCCTGTGCCCGCATCCACCACATGCCCCGCTCCCGCGAAGAGCTTCCATGGCATCACGGAATCGAGAACATGCTTGATGGCGGCCTCGCGCGCCCCAGTGATGCGAGTTAGATTGAAATGCTGATTGGTTTCCTCAATGAGCGCAAGATGCCGGGCCGCGCCTTCCACACACTGATCGCGGTGCGGAAGGGCGGCCGGAAGTACTTCGTTCAGAGCTTCGGAGAAAGACACTCCGTTTATGATCGCACCAGTGCTACTTCTTCGCGCCTTTCACATGGCATTTGGCGCAATTGCCCTTGGATGCGAACGATGTCCCGCCTTCGTGGTGGCAAGTGGCGCAGGACGCCTTGGCGGCCTCCGCGGTCTTATGCGCCGCGGCTTTGTAGTTCAAGGGGCCCTTCGCTTTCGGCCACGGCTTCGGGTGGCAGGTCTCGCATTTGCCCTTGGCACGCTCGTCGTGCTTTTTGTGATCGAAGGTGACTTTGCCCATCTTCGATTCGAACACCAGGGAATCCGGCGCTTTCTCTTGAAACGCCGGCGACACCGAAACAACAAATGTCAAGGATAGGATGGCGAAAAATACAATGATCTTATTCATAGGGATTACAGTCCTCTATACTCATCTCTATCACTCTCCGGCGTCCGATGGAAGGGGGGAGTCGTCACTTAGCGAAAGTCTGCGCCGGGATCCTCCGCTGCTGCAGCAAATGGGCATCAATGATGCGCAGATTGTCGCGTGCGACGGCACTGTGCGGATCGAGCTTGGAAGCCGCTAGAAACTGTTCCGCGGCGTCCTCCATCTTCCCTTCCTTTGCCAGACGCACACCCAGATTGTTGTAGGCTTCGACAAACCCCGGATCAATCTCGATCGCTTTGCGCAAATGGCGCCGCGCGGCGTCGAACTTCTGCTCTTCAATCGCCCGTGCTGCCTTGACGAATTCCGACATCGCCTTCTTCGGCACTTTATGCTGCAGCCGGTAGGGCGTCACCAGCCCGGAAACAGGCTTCTCCACCTTTCTTCCCACGCGGATGGTCATCGGCCAACCGGTGTTCTCCGGCTGCACCCATTCCGATCTCAGTACATCACCCTGAAACGTGATCACCCGAATCTCCAGCGATCCCTGGGGAATGTGACGGAATTCGAACGAACCGGTCGGCGAAAGGGGCGTGCGGTCCACCGCCACGTGCTTCGTGGTATCCACAAGTTCCACCAGTAGCTGATTCGGACTCAGTGGCGGTTGGCATATCACCTCCCCTTTCAAGCTGTTGTTCGACATTCCATGACTCGCGGAAAACTGGCCGCTGATAAGACAAAAAGATCCTGAGAGAGCCAGCAGGAAACTGGCCCGGGTCCGTATGGACACACTACACCTCCATTGGAATTGCGCAACAGAGCGGTTGTTTTGGATTGGTCAGACAGGGGGGACGTACTTGGTAGCCATTTCCAGGGTAAGCGGGAATTATTTCAGTGTCCAATTCATTTATTCGATGGACAGCATAAGGGCGCATCTATCCCTCTGCTCTCAGTAGAATAGAAAGTATGAAGCGACGCAGTTTGTTACTGGGCATGGCGCCGTTTGCCGCCGTAGTGGCTCTGGGAGCCGATGCTGTGGCCGACGCCAAAAAATTGACCAAGGAAGGCAAGCACGAGGCAGCCATCGCCGCGCTCGAAGCCGAATGGAAAAAATCGCCGAAGAACGCGGCTCTCAAGCCCGCCCTCGCCGAGGCGCATTTCGCCTATGGCGAAAGCCTCATGTTCAACAAGGATCTGCCACCGTTCCGCAAGTATCCAGGCGCCCTGCGGCAGTTCCGCAAAACCGTGGAGTACGACCCGAAGCACCAGAAGGCGAAGGAGCACATCGCCACCATCGAAGGCATCTACAAATCGATGGGCCGTCCTGTTCCCCAGTAGCCGTCCAAGGCTATTTGGTCCACGCTTTCTTTTCGTAAGGGAACGACTTCCAATTCGTGGCGGCACGCCCGTTGAGATCCCATACAACTCTGCCTTTACGCAACGTCAGTTCCGCCACGATATTCTGCGTGCCGGCATTGGCGGCGCCGGCCGAATCGATGAACCCGAAACTGCCGCGGTCAACGCGCAGCACGGCGACATCCGCCTCTGTCCCCACGCTGAGATGGCCGAGGTCCGTGCGCTGGATCTCCTTGGCCGGGTTCCATGTGGACATGGCAATTACCTGGTCCAGCCGGGCCCCGAGATTCAGGATCTTCGACATTGTATTCGCCATATCCTTCATGCCCGCATTCATGCTCCCCGAATGCAGATCCGTGGAGATGGAATCGGGTAGAAGCCCTTGCGCGATGGCCGGCGCGGCAACGTACCAGTAGAAACTGCCGGCCCCGTGGCCTACGTCGAAAATGACACCCCGTTTGCGCGCCGCGAACATGGCCGGATTCACTTTTCCGTCAGCCAGCAGTTCTTCCCGGTGGCCCGAATAGCAGTGCGTGTAAATGTCGCCCGGACGCAATTTATCCAGTAGCAGCGTGTTCAGGTTGCGTACCTGGTTCAGATATCCGAAGTCGATCATCACCGGCATGTCGGCCATCTTTCCCGCGGCGACGGCTTTCTCCACGGACTCCCAACCCGGACCGCCGTAGTGCGCCGACTTGAAGCCGACGATCACTCCCTTGTGCTCGCGCGCCATCTTCGCCGCGGCGTCCGCGTCGAGTTGTTTCGGATCGTCTTCCTGCCCGGTGCCCATCCCCGCCGCGACGATATTCAGCAGCGCCAGCACCCGCGTTTGCGCTCTGTCAATCACCTGTTTCTTGAAGGTGGGGAACGTCTTCACGCCAGTGGTGCCCGCGTCTACCACCGTGGTAACGCCGCTGCGGAAGGAAAAGGCATCAGCGGGTACGCTCGAATCGCGCTCCAACCCTGGCATGCCCGGACGCGGAAACACATGCACGTGAATGTCGATCAATCCTGGGGTGACATAAAGTCCGCGCACGTTCACCACGCGGCGCGCCTCATTCGCCGGGATGTTCGTATCCACGCGGGCGATCTTTCCCCCGGAGATGGCCACATCCCGCACCGCGTTGATTCCGTTCTTCGGGTCGATGAGATGGCCGCCCTTCAGCACGACATCGTAAGTCTGTCCACTGAGCACGGACACAACAGCCAGCAAACTGCACAATCGCATCATCGGATTCTCCCTTTCAAATGGCTTCCACGGTGACCGCGCGCTCTTTCAACCGGGAAAGTACTTCCGGATTGCGCACTCGTCCAATCACATTGACGTCGCTTGCGGCGCGGCACTCTCCCGAACGGCTCACCGGAGTAGCGCCCCAGAACAGGCACAAACACGAGCCTTCCACCCAGAATGCGACCGTGCCCGGCTCCACCACCTCACGCGCCGTCTCGTCGGCCGCTAACTTGACCGGCATTCGGAAGTAGAATTCCTCGCCCCAATAGTTGCCGGAGGTGCTGTGCGGCATCGCCGCCAGCAGCGCCCGCGCGGTTGCCGTATCGTCGAATTCCGTCTCCACCACCTCATCACCGATGGTGAATCGCACGTTTGTCCGCATGAAGGAAACTATACCGGAAACGCTATACTGAGTCTTGTCCCGCTTCAGCCGCTACGCTTACGCCGTCCTTTGGTACAACATCTTCGTCGTCTGTTGGGGAGCGCTGGTGCGGGCTACCGGCTCCGGTGCCGGCTGCGGCGAGCACTGGCCGCTCTGCAACGGCGCCGTCGTTCCTGCTTTTCCCCAAGCGCATACCCTCATCGAGTTCACCCATCGCATCACCAGTGGATTCGCCCTGCTCGCCGTGGTTGCGCTGTTCTTCTGGGCGCGGCGCCTCTTCGGCAGGGACGCCGCTGCCCGCCGCGCGTCTTTCTATGCTCTCGTCTTCATGATCAATGAGACGTTGATCGGAGCGCTCCTCGTGCTGACCGGATTGGTGGCCGGAAGCCGCTCCCCATGGCGCGCCGTCGTGCTTTCCGTGCACCTCGTGAACACACTGTTGTTGCTGGCGGCCATTGCCTTGGCCGCGTGGTGGAGTACGCGGACGCCATCCGGCGCGCCAACTCCTCTGCGGGCGAGGCTGCGTGAGGCGGCGATCGCCATGATCCTAGTCAGCGCGCTCGGGGGCATCGCTGCGCTGGGAGACACGCTGTTTCCCGCCGAATCCGTCGCTTCTGGCGTGCGCGATGAGTTCTCCCGCAGCGCCCCTTTACTCGTGCGGTTGCGCGTTTTGCATCCCGTAGTGGCATTCCTTGCCGGCGCGTTCCTGCTCTGGGTGGCATCCAAGGCGCAATCGCTCTATAAGGACGCACTCGTCTCACGTTATGCTTCGGCCATCCAGTTCCTCACTTTTGGGCAGTTCCTGCTGGGTGCGGTGAATATCGTCTTGTTGACACCGCTCTGGACCCAGATCACACATCTGCTGCTGACCGATCTATTATGGGTGAGCCTGGTGCTGCTCTCTGCCTCTGTGCTCGCGGCCCGGCCGCAGCCGTCATGATTTTTCGCATTGTTCTCAACCGGCCCGAAAAACGCAACGCGCTCGATCGCGATGTCATCCTGCGCATCCGTGCCTTGCTCGGTGAAGCCCTGGATAGCAAGGAATCCCGGGTGATCGTCGTCTCCGGCGAGGGTAAGGATTTCTGCTCCGGCGCGGATCTGTCCGAACTCCGCCGCATCCGCGACGCGGGGGCGCTCGAAAATTTTGAGGATGCCCGCCTCCTTGGCGAAATGTTCCAGCAGATACGCCGCCACCGCCTTCCCGTGATTGCCGCCGTGCGCGGGCGCGCCCTCGCCGGAGGATGCGGCCTCGCCACCGCCTGCGATGTAGTGCTGGCTTCGGAAACAGCGCAATTCGGCTACCCGGAAGTGAACATCGGCTTCGTGCCGGCCATGGTGATGGCCATCCTGCGTCGTAGCGTCGGCGAGAAACAGGCCTTCGACCTGCTAACCACAGGCCGTATCGTCAAGGCCGCCGAGGCGTTGGACCTCGGGCTCATCAACGCCGTCTATCCCGATGCTTCGTTTGAGGCGCACGTCGAGGAGTACGCCGCGCGCATGGCCGCCCGTCCCGCCGGCGCCGTGCAACTCACCAAGCGGCTGCTATACCATATGGACGGCATGGGCTTTGACGCCGCCATCGATAGTGGCGCGCAGATGAATGCCATCGCTCGCATGACCAGCGATTGCCGCCTGGGTATCGACCGCTTTCTCAACAAGGAGTAACGCATGCACACTCGCCGCCTCTTCCTCGGCTCGCTCGCCGCCTCGTTCGCACAGCCTCTGCCCGCAAAGGAGGCCAAGCTTCTGGCGGGTGTGTTCCCCATTGTGCAAACCCCGTTCACCGCCGGCAACAAACTCGATGGGAAAACCCTGGCCGAGGAGATTCGTTTCCTCGACCGTACGGGAGTACAAGGTGTCGTTTGGCCGCAGTTGGCCAGCGAATACTCCGAACTCACCATGGAAGAACGCTTCGCCGGAATGGAGGTGGTGGCGTCGACGGGCAAGAACCTCAAGCCCGCGGTGGTGCTGGGCGTGCAAGGGCCGGATACCGCCACCGCACTGCGCTACGTCAAGCATGCCGAATCGCTCGCGCCCGACGCCCTCATTGCTCTCCCGCCTCGCGACGCCAAAGACAAAACCAAGGTTCTCGAATACTACAAAGCCATCGGACAGAATTGCAGCCGTCCTTTGTTCGCCCAGACCATCGGAGACATGAGCGTCGACTTCGTCATGCAAATGATCGCCGAGGTGCCGAACCTGCACTTCATCAAGGACGAGGCCGGACAGACGCTACCCCGCATCAGTGAGTATCGCCGCAAGTCCACCCCCCGGCTGCGCGGTGTCTTTACGGGCGGACACGGCAAGACGATGATCGACGAACTCGCCCGCGGCGCCAAAGGTACCATGCCGGGAGTGCCCTTCGCCGACCTCTACGTTCATGTCTGGAACGCATGGCAGCAAGGCGACAAAGCGAAAGCCATGGATGCATTCGCCAAGACCATGCTTCTCGTGACCCAGGTCACCGCGTATGGAATCCCAGCGCTCAAATACCTGCTGGAACTGCGCGGTGTGTTCCCCAATCACGCCACCCGCGGCGCTCGC
Organism: uncultured Acidobacteriota bacterium; assembly: GCA_937952345.1. Taxonomy (GTDB): domain Bacteria; phylum Acidobacteriota; class Terriglobia; order Bryobacterales; family Bryobacteraceae; genus CADEFT01. The sequence continues at coordinate 2,205 of CALFYN010000948.1, read as the reverse complement.
AATGCTGCCTTCGATGACGAAGCCAGAATGGCCCTTAAACAGACGTTGGAATTCGTCAAACCGCTTCTCAAAGCCTAGTCTTCTTCTGGCGTCGTCCAAAGCGTCTTCGTGGCCTCCACGGCATCCTGCAATTCGCGCACTTGGCTCGCCGAGCCTTCCAGAAAATCCAGTCCGTCCGTCAACCATCGCGCCAAACCCGGTTGAGACAGATGGTAAAAAACATGCCGCCCCTCCCGCCGTTCCTCCACCAGCCGGTGCGAACGCAACAGACTCAAATGCTGCGATACGCCCGAATGGGACACACCCAGCACCGTCTGCAGCGAGTTCACGTCCTTCTCGCCCTGGCGCAGTTCCTCAATGATGCGAATCCGGTGCGGATGCGAAAGCACACCGAGGAGTTTCGCCAGTTCCTTGGAGACGAAAGCGCGAGTAGGCATTTCCAGGAACGATCATACACAAGTCTGATTCAAATGTCAAAAGATTTTAAAATACAAATGTTCAAACATCTTGACATATAGATTATTTGCTGCTATCCTCGAAACTGTCATGACTTCCCCCTTCCACCAAGTCCGCTCCTGGCTCTCCGTCGAGCGCACACTCCTGTGGATCGCCGTCATTTACTCCATCGCCATCGGACTGCTCTCCCTCGTCGTCCCCGTCGCCGTTCAGTCCCTCGTTAACACCGTCGCCTTCGGTAACCTTCTCCAGCCTCTAGTTGTTTTGACGCTGGTTGTTCTCGCCGGACTCGGTTTTTCTGGCATCCTGCAAGGTTTGCGTACGTTCGTCGTGGAACTGCTGCAGCGCCGCATCTTTGTGCGCATCTCATCCGACGTGGTGGGCAAGCTGCTTCGCGCCAAGATCGATGCCTTCGATGGCCACCATGGCCCGGAGTTGGTCAATCGTTTTCTCGAGGTGGTGACAGTGCAAAAGAGCGGCGCCATGCTCCTCATCGATGGCCTCTCCATCTTCATGCAGACTTCCATCGGCATGATCCTGCTCGCCGTCTACCACCCGTGGCTGTTGGCCTTCGACGTGCTCCTCTTCCTGGCCATCCTCGTTGTGCTGTTTCCCATGGGCCGCGGCGCCATCGCCACCAGCATCCTGGAGTCGAAAGCCAAGTACGAATTGGTTGCCTGGCTGGAGGAAATCGCCCGCTGGCCGGCCTCTTTCAAACCAGCCAATGGCTTCGCCTTCGCAACCCATCGCACCGACGATCTCATCAAGAAGTATCTCGGCTACCGCATTAAGCATTTCCGCATTCTCATTCGCCAGGTATTGGGTTCGCTTGGCCTCCATGCTCTGGCCAGCGCGGTTCTTCTGGGCGCTGGTGGATGGCTGGTCATCCAGCGGCAGTTGACCCTTGGCCAACTGGTGGCCGCCGAACTCATCGTCACCGTCGTCGTGAGTGGATTCAGCAAGTTTGGAAAGCAGCTCGAAACCTTTTACGATCTCTGTGCCGCGGCGGACAAATTGAGTTATCTGACGGAACTGCCGATGGAGGAAACGGGCAGGGAAAAGCTGCCGGAGAAACGCGAGGGTTCACAAATACTGTTCCGCGATGTCCGCTTTGCCTATCAGGATGGATCCCCAGTCCTCCTGAACGGCAGTTGCCAGATCCGCCCCGGCTCACGTGCCGCCCTGACGGGACACGGCAAAACCACCTTCCTCGATCTCATCTACGCGCTCCGCACGCCCGCGGGCGGGGAAATCGAAATCGACTCGCTCGACATCCGCGACATCCAGCTTGAATCGCTTCGCGCCCAGATTGGCCTGGTGCGCCGCGCCGAGATCTTCCATGGCACGATCGCCGACAATCTGAGAGTGGCGAGCCCCGCTGCTGGTGCCGTGGAAATGCGTGCCGCCCTCGAACAGGCCGGCCTGCTCGATGAGATCCGCAACTTGCCCGACGGCCTCGATACCGTCCTGGTCACTGGCGGTTTGCCGCTGTCACACAGCCAGGCCTTGCGGCTCATGATTGCCCGCGAAGTACTGAAGCGCCCCAGGCTGCTGCTGCTCGATGAATGTCTCGACGAAATCGAGGATGCGAAACTTCGTAACCGGATCATGGCGGGGCTCTTTGATTCGAAAAATCCCTGGACCCTTCTGGTAGCCACGAAGAACCCGGAAATCCGCGCTACCTGCGATCAGCATTTCCATCTGGAAGACGGAATCCTGCGGGAGTACACAAAACGGCGACCACCGAGA
>CALFYN010000947.1 GCA_937952345.1 uncultured Acidobacteriota bacterium | reverse complement strand
CGAGCGGTGGCGCAACAGGCCGATGCACTGGCTTCACGCTGGGAGTCGACGGATTTCACGGCGGCGATGGCGCGATCTTTAGCGCAGGGTTTGGTGCGCGACATCGGGCGGATTTCGGCATCCGGGCCGCATTCAGCCGAGCAGGCGACGATGAGCCTGGATGCATTGAGCGCATCGTATGCGGCGAATCCGCAGGCTGCCGCGAAGACGATGGGTGAGCTTTACACGTACCTGGAGCATCCCTCGACGTATCAGGCGCGGGAATTCGCGGCCTTGTTCCGCAAGGTGGCGGGGCAACTGCAGTAGGAAGCGGCAAGCATGCAAGGGCTTCGTTGCGTCATCGTCGGGATTGTCGGCTGCGGCCTGATGCTGCCGCTGTTCGCCCAACGTGCGCAACTTGGAGTCAAGGGCAGAAGGCAGGAGAAGGGCGCACCGCGGCCACAGAAGGCGATTCGCGTGTTGCCGCGGCGCGGCACACCCGCCGGGGAGATGCGCTTTCCGGAGAGAGCGCCGACGGATTATGAGCGGATGCTGCGGCAATCGGTGGCGCCGCGCCGGGCGCTGCCGGAAGACCGTGTGCGGACTCTGGTGCGGCGGTCGGTGGATTCGTTTGCGCCTGTGCCTCCGCTGGCGGCGAGAGCCGAGCGAACAATGAATCCGCTGCCGAAGGCGAATCTCGATCCATTGGATCTGCCGGCTTTCGTGTATCCGGCGGATCCGAAGTTGCAGGCCTCGGTGCCGAACCGTTGGGAAGTGGAGATGCCGGAACCGCGGCGGTATGAGGATGGGAAACTGGATGCCATCTACGCGCCACGGCGCTGGTGGGATCCGTTCAATCGCAACCGCCTCAAGGGCGATCTGCCGATTTTCGGGCGCAGGAATTTCCTGAACATCACGGCGTTGAGCGATACGGTGGTGGATGGACGGAGGATTCCGGTGCCGACAGTTGCTTCCGCCGCATCGCCGGGGGATTACGGGTTCTTCGGTCGTGGCGGGCAGCTTTCGGTGCGCGAGTCCTTTCGTGTGTCCTTTGATTTTTTCCGTGGAAGCGCGGGATTCCGGCCGGTGGATTTCGAGATCCGGATTACGCCGGAGTTCAATATCAACCACCTGCTGGCGCGGGAAAACGCACTGACGCGGATTGACGTGCGGCAGGGCTACCGGCGCACGGATACGAACATCGGGCTGCAGGAGATGTTCGTGGAGAAGCGCCTGTTCACGAATGCACGGGCAGGGCTGCGGCGAGCGAAGGATGCGGACGATCGGGGGAGCGCGCACTTCGATTTCACGTCGGTGCGGTTTGGCATTCAGCGGTTCACTTCGGATTTCCGCGGGTTCGTGTTTTCCGATGAGCAGCCGGGGGCGCGGCTGTTCGGCACGTTCCGGAATAACGTCTTTCAGTACAATCTGGCGTATTTCCACCTGCTGGAGAAGGACACGAACTCAGGGTTGAACCGGTGGCGGCAGCGCAATCAGTCGGTCTATGCAGCGAATCTCTATTGGAACGATTTCCTCACGCAGGGGTACAACCTGAACTTCAGCGTGCTCTATAACAACGATCAGCCGAAGTTTCATATCGACAAGAACGGGTTTCTGGTGCGGCCGGCTCCCATCGGGTTTCCGATTCCGAACAAGGTGCGGGCTGGGTATGCGGGTGTGTCGGGAGATGGGCACATCGGGCGGTTCAACGTTTCGCACGCCTTCTATCAGGCATTCGGCAGGCACGACTTCAACACGATTTCGGCGCGTCCGCTGCATATCAACGCGCAGCTTGCGGCGGCCGAAGTTGCTTATGAGAAGGACTGGGCCATCTACAAGGTGTCAGGGTTTTTCAGCTCAGGGGACAACGACATCACGGACGGGACGGCGCGCGGATTCGATGCGATTGTGCCGAATCAACAATTCGCCGGCGGCGGGTTCCTGGGGAACAATGCACTGGCGGACCGCGGGTTGATCAATCCGCTGTTTGACGGGGGCGGGACGAATTTTCTGAACCGGCAAGCGATTCCGCTGACGGGCACGGGAGTGTTCCTGTTCGGGCCGAACAGCCTCATTCCGAACATGCGCGCCGGGCTGTTTCAAGGGCAGGCGAACTTCGTGAATCCGGGCATTATGCTACTGAACGCAGGCATGGATGCGAAGCTGACTCCGAAGCTGCGCTCGACGATCAACGTCAACTACGCCCGGTTTCATCGCACGGCTGTGCTGGAGGCGGTACTGTTTCAAAGCGGCATCTCGCATCCGATTGGAGTGGATACGGGCATGGGCCTGCAATACCGGCCATTGCTGAGCGATAACGTCGTATTCACGGGCGGGGCCGGATTCCTGGCGCCGATGCGAGGGTTCAAGGATATCTACACCGGGAGAACATTATTGTCCGGTTTTGTTGCGTTACGGATTCTGTTTTGATGATGCGCATCTCAGTACTCACGTTCCTCGCGGCCTGCGGGCTGTTGGCCCAACAGGATCTGCTGCGCCAATCCGACGCCGATGTGCGGCGCAAGAGCGAAGGCTGCACGAGCGCCAAATGCCATGTGAACACGGAACCGATGCATGCTTCGCCAGCAGTGCGGCTGGGTTGCACGGATTGCCACGGCGGGGATGGGTCGACCACGGAGAAGCTGAAGGGACACGTGCTGCCGCGATTCGCGCGGGAGTGGAACTGGCCATCGACAGCCAATCCGGAGCGGGCGTACACGTTATCGCTGCGCGAGTCCCAGGAGTATGTGCGGTTCATCAATCCGGGCGATTTGCGGGCAGCCGGGCAGACGTGCGGCACAACGATGTGCCACAAGGATACGGTGTACAAGGTGGAGCACAGCCTGATGACCCACGGCGCGTTTCTGTGGGGGGCGGCTTTGTACAACAACGGCGGCGTGCCTTTCAAGCGGCCGCTGTTCGGGGAGAGCTACGGCATCGACGGTGTTGCGCGGAAGCTGTTCACGCTGCCGGAACCGACAGCCGAGGAGATGCGCACGAAAGGACTGCTGCCGTGGATACAGCCGCTGCCGCAGTTTGAGTTCACGCAGCCGGGCAATACGCTGCGCGTGTTCGAGCGTGGAGACAACCGGCTGTCGAATCGCGGCTTCGGCACGCTGACGCGGACTGACCCGGTGTTTCAGGGATTGCAGCGGACGCGGTTGCTGGATCCGCTGCTGTCGATGCTGGGCACCAACGATCATCCGGGAGATTACCGGTCTTCGGGCTGTACAGCGTGCCACGTGGTTTACGCCAATGATCGGAATCCCGTGCATTCGGGCCCGTATGCGAAACATGGCAACCGCGGGTTTTCGGCGACGGCGGATCCGACGATTCCGAAGAACGAATCGGGGCATCCGATTCAGCACCGCTTCACGCGGTCGATTCCATCCAGCCAGTGCGTGGTGTGCCACATTCATCCGGGCACGTCGTACGCATTTCAGTATCTCGGCTATATGTGGTGGGACAACGAGACGGATGGCGACCTGATGTATCCGGCGAAGGGGAAGAAGCTATCGGCGGAAGAGGAAGCACGGGCGCTGGCACGCAATCCGGAAGCGGCGTCGCTCAAGGGGAATTGGTCCGACCAGGAGTTTCTGCGCAATCTGACGGACTTGAATCCGAAGCTGAAGCAGACGCAGTTTGCCGATTTTCACGGGCATGGATGGGTGTACCGGGCAGTGTTCAAACATGATCGCAAGGGGACTCTGCTCGATGGCGAGGACAAGCCGGTGGCGGCGGATGATCCGAAGAAATTCGAGAAAGCCGTGCACTTGAAGGACATTCATCTCGAGAAGGGGATGCACTGCACGGATTGCCATTTTGAGCAGGATGCACACGGCAACGGGAAACTGTATGGCGAGGCGCGTGCCGCGGTGGAGATCGAGTGCGTGGATTGTCATGGAACGGCAACGGCGAAGGCTTCGCTGAAGACAAGCGGCCCGGCATCGCCTGTTCCACCACACAATCTGGCATTGTTGCGGACGCCGTTCGGCGCGAAGCGTTTTGAATGGACCGGCGGGAAGCTGATCCAGCGCTCGATGGTGGATGCGGACAAGGAGTGGGTTGTTTCGCAGGTGATGGATTCGCTACGGCCCGGCAGCTACAACTACAACGAGAAGGCGCGGCTGGCGAAGACGATTCAGAAGGACAACAAAACATGGGGGGATGCGCAAGGCGACCTGGCGCATTCGAACGAGAAGATGTCGTGCTATTCATGCCACACGTCGTGGATGACGAGTTGCTTCGGATGCCATCTTTCGATGAAGGCGAATGCGAAGCGGCCGCAACTGCACTGGTCGGGCGATCCGGATACGCGGAACTTCACGAGCTACAACTTCCAGGTGCTGCGCGATGACGTGTTCATGCTCGGGTTGGATTCAACGGTGAAGGGAAACAAGATCGCTCCGGTGCGTTCGTCAAGCGCCGTGCTGGTGGGCTCGCAAAACGCCAATCGCGAATGGCTCTATTCGCAGCAGCAGACGATTTCGGCGGAAGGCTATTCGGGGCAGGCTTTCAATCCGCACTTCCCGCACACCGTGCGGACGAAGGAAACGCGCACGTGCACGGATTGCCACGTGTCGGAGAAGAACGATAACAACGCCTGGATGGCGCAACTGCTGTTGCAAGGGACGAACTTCGTCAACTTCCTGGGGCGGTATGTGTACATCGGCGAGGGGAAGCATGGGATTGAAGCGGCGGTGGTGACAGAGCGGGATGAGCCGCAGGCCGTGATCGGGAGCTATCTGCACAAGCTTGCGTATCCGGAGAATTTCGCGAAGTTCGAGAAGGAAGGGCGGCAATTGCACGAGCACCATCACCATCACGGGGAGGACGTGCAATCGGTGCAATTGCGCGGGGAATATCTTTACGCGGCAAAGGGCAAGCATGGCGTGGAGATATACGATGTGGCGAACATTGACAACAAGGCGATCGCGGAACGGATCGTGACGGCTCCGGTTTCTCCGCTGGGGCAGCGCTTCCGCGTGTCCACGAAAGATGCGGCCTGGATCGCTTCGCCGACAACGCTGGGTGTGGATCCGGCACGCAAGCGCGATCCGGAGAACGAAGAACAGCCGGTGCATTTGCTGTATGCCTTCCTGTATGTCGCGGACCGGCAGGAGGGGCTGATCCTGATCAATGCGGCGACGTTGCTCGATGGAGATCCGCGGAACAACTTCCTGAAACGGGCCGTGACGTTCAATCCGGATAATGCGCTACGGGGCGCGAATCATGTGGTGCTGGCCGGGCGCTATGCCTATGTTTCGTGCGATCAGGGATTCGTGGTTGTGGATGTGGACAAGCCCATGACTCCGAAGATCGTGGCGACGCTGCCGATGAAGGGCGCGGGGCATGCGACGATTCAGTTCCGCTACGCCTTCGTGCTGGATGGCGAGGGGATGAAGACAGTGGACGTTACGAACCCCGCCGCGCCTGTGGTGAAAGCGGCTGTGGCCTTGCAGGATGCGAAGGACGTGTATGTCGCCCGCACGTATGCATACATTGCGGCCGGGCATCGCGGGCTGGCGATTGTCGATGTCGAGAACCCGGAGAAACCTGGAGTTCCTCGGTTTTATAACGCTGGGGGCAAGATCAATGACACGCATGCCGTGCGCGTGGGCATGACCAATGCGAGTGTGTTCGCCTATTTGGCGGATGGGAAGAACGGGTTGCAGGTGTTGCAGATGACGTCGCCGGTGAAGACATCGGGGATGTGGGGATTCAGTCCCACGCTGGAGCCGGAGTGGATCGCGACGTTCCAGACGAAGGGCGAGGCGATCGCATTGTCGAAGGGCCTGGATCGGGATCGGGCGGTGGATGAATCGGGGAATCAAGTAGCAGTGTTCGGACGGCGTGGATCGCGGCCGTTCAACGAGAAGGAAATGCAGCGGCTGTACCTGAGGGATGGGAAGCTGTACTTTGTCACGGACCGGCCGCCAGGGCCGCCGAAGGGAGGGAAGTAGATGCGTTGCATCCTCCTGCTGTCGATGGCGATTGCGGCATACGCGCAGCCGGTGCTGCGCACGGAATCGAGAGGCGGCGTCACGCGGGCCGTGTTGCTGCATGCGCTTTCCGGGGAGCCTGTGACGGATGAGTCGCCGGGGCAACCTGGGGAGTCGCTGCTGGCGTTGGCGGATGACGTCGCAGATGGGGTGGAGGTGATCCTCAACGCGGACGTTGTGGCTGGGGCGGTGGTGGATGGCCGGGTGGAGTTCACGGTTCCTGGAGGCATTTCCGGGAGTTTTGTCGAGGTTTCCTTGCGCGATGAGGAAGGGGGGCGAAGCAACGTGGCGACGACGGCGATTGCGGGTACGCCCGATCCTTCGCAGTTATTGGCCGCGGAGGTGGCAGGGCTGGTACAACGGGCGGCGGGGGCCATCGACGATGCGCGGATGGCGGTGGTGGTGGTGGACAGAGCAGGGCGTCCGCTGGCGGTGTACCGCAAAGCAGGGGCTTCAGTGGAGAGCATGGAGACGGCGTTGTCGCTGGCGCGGACCGGGGCGTTCTTTTCGCACAATCAAGCGCCGCTGTCTTCGCGGACGATTCGCACGATCAGCCGGGAGAACTTTCCGCAGGTTCCGAATCAGCCGGCGGCGGCGCTGTTTGGCATTGAGAATACGAACCGGGGGTGCGGATTTAACGCGGCGTTTCTGCCGGGGAAGGATGTGCCTGCGGCGCGGAATCTGGCCAATGATGGACCTTCGCTGGGCGTGACGACGGTTCCGGGCGGGCTTCCGTTATTCAAGAACGGACTGATGGTGGGCGGGATTGGAGTGGCCGGCATCGATGCGGACGCGGCGGAGTTCGCCACTGTTGCGGCGACGGCTGGGACTCCGTTTTTTGTGCCACTGCCGTTACCGCAACCCGGCGCGGTGTTTATCGACGGGATCCGATTGCCCTACGTCACGCAGACAACGCAGCCGGCGGGGACGCAGCCGGCGGCGAATCCTGGCGGGGAGTATACGCTGGCGCCACGTGATGGCGGCGCCGTGCCGGACGGGTATCTCATCGGGCCGCGCGCGGGGAGCACGTTGTCGCAGCCGGATGTGGAGGGAATTGTGCAACGGGCGCTGGGTCGAGCCAACCGGACGCGGGCGGTGATTCGCCTGCCCTTGGGCAGCCGGGCACAGATGGCGATCTCGGTGACCGATCTCGACGGCACGGTACTGGCGCTGTATCGCATGCCGGATTCGACGGTGTTTTCGCTGGATGTGGCTGTGGCAAAGGCCCGCAACGTTGTGTATTTTTCGAGCAGGGAGCGCCCGCAGAGCGATCTGCCGGAGTTGCCCGTGGGTGCGGCGGTGACGAATCGCAGCATCGGATTTGGGGCGCAATCGATGTTTCCGTCGGGCATCACCAACTCCGGGGCGGGGCCGTTCCGGCAGTTGTATCTGAACGATCTGGCGAATCCGTGCACGCAAGGTTCGCAGCCGAAGAATCCGAATCAGAACGGGATCGTGTTCTTCCCTGGATCCGCGCCGTTGTATCGTGGCGATGCGCTGGTGGGCGGATTGGGCGTGTCGGGTGATGGAGTAGAGCAGGACGATTGGGTCACGGCCGCGGGCGCGCAAGGCTTTGATGCGCCGCTTTCGCTGCGTTCGGATGAATATTTTATTCGCGGCGTTCGCATCCCTTACTGGAAGTTTCCGCGAATTCCCGAACAATAGCCGCGTGGATACGCTACTCTCTCCCTTATGGAGAGCATGATCGGCGCTTACGGCGATTGGGCCGCGAAACTGGCGGAGGATCCGCCACGATTTTCCTTCCGCCGCCCCGAGTTCAAGAACCTCAAGGACTGGCGTAAGCAGGCGCGGCAGCGATACCGCAACGCGCTGATGCAACCCGATCTGGGGCGGACGCCGAAAGCCACCGTGGTGCACCAGTTTGAATTCGATGGGCTTTCGGTTGAACATTTGCAGTGGCAACTGCCTGTTGGGCCGCCGACGGAAGCCGTGTTGCTGAAGCCGCTGGGCGCGAAGGGTAAGCTGCCGGGGATTATCGGGCTGCATGACCACGGCGGAAACAAGTATTTCGGGTATCGCAAGATTACGCAAATCAGTAATGAACGGCACCCGCTGATGGTGAAGCATCAGGATCATTACTACGGCGGGACGGCGTGGGCGAATGAGATCGCCAAGCGCGGGTATGCCGTTCTGGTGCATGATACGTTTGCGTTCGCGAGCCGCCGCGTGCGCGCGGGAGATGTGCCCAAGATCATCAAGCGCGATCTGGTGGAAGTGGATCCGGAGTCGGAGAGCGAGATTGCGGCATACAATCGCTGGGCGGGCGATCATGAGCACCTGATGTCGAAGAGCCTGTTCTGCGCGGGCACGACGTGGCCTGGCGTGTTTACGGCGGAGGATCAACGGGCGCTC
>CALFYN010000946.1 GCA_937952345.1 uncultured Acidobacteriota bacterium | reverse complement strand
CCGGAATATCCACCGGCTGGCTCCGCGCCGCCACCGACTGCACGCTCAGCGGATACAGGCAACTCCACGCCGCCGTATCATACACATCAATCGGAGTCTGTGTCCGGTTCCGCACGGCCTTCAGAAACTCGTGAATCTCGATATAGTCCGCCCCGCCATGCCCGTGACTGCGAGCCGTCTCCGCCAAATCGCGCCATAACGGATGCTCGAATTCCTTGTAATAGGGCTCCGGATCATCCCACACATCCACCTTCGCCGATCGCCCCTCAAAATAAAACTTGTCGAGCGTCCCGCTATAAATCCCCTGTGTCCCCTGCACTCGCAGAATCAGATCGTACGGCCGCGGCGACACCGTATCGTGATACAGCGTAATCGTCGCCCCGTTCTCGGTGCGGATCAGCGTCGTATTCACATCCCCCAACGCCCAATTCACCTTCGCGCTCGGATGATCGGCCCCGAACTTCTGCCGCGCATAGTGCGTCATCCCCCGCGACTTCGACGACATCGATGTCAGATACGAAAACCGGTCCCCGCGATTGATATCCAGCCACCACCCAATCGGCCCGATCGGGTGCGTCGGATACAGATTCCCGTTGTTCTTCGCCGCATGCCGCCCCCGCCATGTCACTTCGCCCGCCGGCCCTCGTTCCCCGCCCCGGCTCAAAAACGCCCCGCGCACGTCATGCTGATACCCGCCCTCGCAATGCGTCAATTCCCCGAACATCCCCTTCCGGATCATGTTCAGCACCAATAGCGCATTCCGAAAATAGCAAACATTCTCCAGAATCATGCACGGCATGCCCGTCTCTTCGGAGGCGTTCACCATGTCCCAGCACTGCTCCACCGTCACCGCCGCCGGCACTTCCGTCGCCGCATACTTCCCCGCCCGCATCGTCGCCACCGACATCGGCGCATGCAATTCCCACGGACCCGCATTGATCACCGCATCCAGATCCTCGCGAGCCACCAGCCGCTTCCAATCCTCCACCCCGCGCCCATACGCCTCCGGCCGCGCCGGCCCCGCCGCCTCCACCGTACTCACCGCCCGCGCCAGCGCCGTCTCATTGATATCGCAAACCGCCGGTACCACCACATTGGCGAACTTCAGCGTGCTCCGCAGCAGACTCGTCCCCCGCGACCCCGTCCCAATAAAACCCACCCGCAGCGGGCGTGTAATCGGCGCCTGTGTTTGCGCGGCGGCAGTGCCAAGCGCGGCAGCAGCAAGAAACTCCCGGCGGTTCCAACGAGGCATAACGGCGTATCTCCTTAGGGACTATTCTAGTGCCACAATAAGGAAGTTATGGATCTCACCGGAAAGAAAATCGTCATCTACTGCGAGAACATGTATCAGGAGATGGAACTCTGGGTTCCCCTCTATCGTCTCCAGGAAGCGGGAGCACAAGTGGTCCTGGCCGGCTCCAAGGCCAACCAGACCTACACCAGCAAGCTCGGATACCCCGCCACCACCACCATGTCCTACGACGACCTAAAGCCCAACGATTTCGACGGCGTCATCGTACCCGGCGGCTTCGCCCCAGACCACATGCGCCGCTACCCTGCAGCCAATTCCTTCGTCAAACAGATGGACGATCAGGGCAAACTCGTAGCCGCCATCTGCCACGGCCCCTGGGTTCTCTGCTCCGCCCACGGCATGCTCAAAGGCCGCCGCGCCACCAGTTTCTTCGCCATCAAAGACGATGTCGTCAACGCCGGCGCCCTCTGGGAAGACGCCGAAGTCGTCGTCGATAAGAACCTCGTCACCTCCCGCATGCCCGGCGACATCCCCGCTTTCAACAAGGCTTGCCTCGAAGTACTCGCGCACGTCCCCGTCGCTGCATGACCAACGGAGCAGCCATCTCCGTTCGCGGACTCACCAAATCCTACGGCGCCGTGGAAGCCGTCCGAGGCATCGACTTCGAAGTCCAGCCCGGCGAAGTCTTCGGCTTGCTCGGCCCCAACGGCGCCGGCAAAACCACCACCGTCGAAATCCTCGAAGGTCTTCGCACCCGTACCTCCGGCGAAGTCCGCGTCCTCGGCTTCGATCCCGCCAGCCAGTCCATGCAGATCAAGGACCGCATCGGCGTCTCCCTCCAGGCCACCAACCTCCCCGAAAAAATCACCGTCCTCGAAGCCATCGAACTCTTCGCCGCCTTCTACTCCCGCAACTCCGATCCGCACCAACTCCTCAAGCGCCTCCAACTCTGGGAAAAACGCCACGCCTTCTACTCCACCCTCTCCGGTGGCCAGAAACAGCGCCTCGCCCTCGCCCTCGCCATGGTCAACGATCCCTCGCTCGTCTTCCTCGATGAGCCCACCACCGGCCTCGACCCGCAAGTCCGCCTCGAAATCCACCACCTCATCCTCGAACTCCGCAAAGCCAATTGCACCATCCTCCTCACCACCCACTACATCGAGGAAGCCGAGCGCCTCTGCGACCGCGTCGCCATCATCGACGCCGGCAAAATCATCGAAATGGGTACCCCGCGCGAAATCCAGCAGCGCACCCTCGGCAACTCCATCATTGAACTCCAGACCGCCCAACCGCTCCCCCAATCGCTCCCCGAATTCGGCGGCGCCGAAAAGCTGCACTTCTCCGAAGACCGCCAGTCCATGACGGCTCATTCCGCCAAACCCGCCCGCACCCTCGTCGACATCGTCAAATGGATCGACCAGGCGGGCGTCGAACTCCTCGACATCCACCTCAAGCGCCCCACCCTCGAAGACGTCTTCATCGAACTCACCGGAAAGAGCCTCCGCGAATAGCCCATGCGTACCTACATTGCCTACACCGTGACCACCTTCAAGCTCGTCATGCGCGATCGCGTGGTGCTCTTCTTCAACTACTTCCTCCCCCTGATGTTCTTCATCGTCTTCGCGCAAACCTTCCGCGCCGACAAAGGCGGAGCCATCAGCCAGGTCATCACCATGGTCCTCATCCTCGGCGTCCTCGGCTCCGGCTTCTTCGGAGCCGGCCTCCGCGCCGTCCAGGAACGCGAACTGAACATCCTCCGCCGCTTCAAAGTCGCCCCCATCACCCCGCTCCCCATCCTGATCGCTAGCCTTATTACCGGATTAATCAGTTATCTCCCGTCATTATTCATAATTCTTGCAATCGCCCGGCTGTATTACGGAATGCCCTGGCCCGAAAACTGGCTTTCCCTCACCCTGCTGCTCTCCATCGGCCTGCTCTCCTTCCGCTCCATGGGCCTCATCATCGCCGCCGTCGTCAACACCATGCAGGAGAGCCAGATCATCATCCAGCTTCTCTACCTGCCCATGCTCTTCCTCAGCGGAGCCACCTTCCCTGTCAGCGTGCTCCCCGCCTGGCTGCAAACCATCGCCCAATTCCTTCCCGCCTCCTATCTCTACACCGGCCTTCAAGGCATCCTCGTCCAGCGCGAAAGCGCCTGGGCCAACCGTAGCGCCCTCGCGGCCATGACGGCCACCCTCCTCGTCGCCACCTTTCTGGGCGTGAAACTCTTCCGCTGGGAAAAGGACGAAACCATGCCCCCCAAGGCCAAACTCTGGCTGCTGGTCGTCTTTCTCCCCTTCCTCGCCCTCGGAACCTGGCAAGCCTACAGCAAGGAAAACGTCGCCAAAGCCAAAATCCTCTACCGCGAAATGCGCCGCGACCGCGCCCTGCTCATCCGTGGCCCCCGCATCCTCACCGGCGATGGGAAAGTCATCCCCTCCGGCGCAGTCCTCATCCGCAACGGAAAAATCGTCAAAGTCTTCGACACTGTTCCCCCGGAAGACGCCGAAAAAGCCGAAGCCGTCGAAGCCATCGGAAAGACCCTCCTCCCCGGACTCAACGACGCCCACGTCCACTTGCTCGCCCCCGGCGGCATCATGGAGTCCTACGCCGATTTCAAGCCCGACCAAGCCATCGCCCGCGCCCTCGCAGCTTATCTCTACTCCGGAGTCACCGCCGTCCGCAGCATGGGCGACGCCGGCTCCATGATCAACGATGCCCAGCGCCTCATCGACAGTGGCGACAAGCAAGGCGCCGAAGTGTTCCATTCCGGAAAGATGTTCACCACTCCCGGCGGCCACGGTACCGAATATTTCAAAAAAATCCCCGAAAACGTAAGAAAACTCGCCGAAGCCGAAACATTATTCCTTCCCAAAACCCCCGAAGAAGCACGCCTCCAGGTGGATCAGGCCAAGGCCGCCGGAGCCCGCTCCGTCAAAATCATCCTCGAAAGCGGCAGCGCCGGGAATCTCTTCAACCGCCTCGACACCAACATCGCCACAGCCATCGCCGATCAGGCCCGAAAACATTCCCTCGCCATAGCCGTCCACACCGGCGACGCCCGCGACGTCGCCGACGCCATCGCCCTCGGCGCGTCCAGCATCGAGCACGGCTCCGTCCGCGAACCCATCCCCGACACCCTCTTCGCCGCCATGGCCAAACAAGGCATCGCCTACGATCCCACCCTCACCGTCATCGAAGCCTTCTCCGATCTCAAACTCGGCCGCACCTCGCTCCTCGACCGCACCCTCGTCCAACAGGTGGCCCCCGAGGGTCTCATCAAGGCCACCAAAGCCGCGCTCTCCAAAACCTCCGCCGCAACCGAAACCCCAGCCGCCATGGCCATCGCCGAAGACAACCTCCGCCGCGCCTTCAAAGCCGGTGTCACCCTCGTCACCGGCTCCGACGCCGGCAACATGCTCGTCATCCACGGACCCACCGTCCACCGCGAAATGCAGCTCTGGGTCAAAGCCGGTATCCCCGCCGAAGCCGCCATCCGTGCCGCCACCCAGAACACCGCTACCCTCCTCGGCATCGGCAATCGCGCCGGACGCATCCAACCCGGCTACGACGCCACCATGCTCCTCATCGATGGCAACCCCCTCGAGGAAATCGCCGCCACCGAACGCATCTCCGGCGGCGGAGTCTTCTTCAAAGGCGAACGCATCGACCGCGCCGGCCTGTTCGAAAA